>JAZSIT010000123.1:0-2040 GCA_045533895.1 Eubacteriales bacterium | reverse complement strand
ATATAAATACCAAGGAGGAGCAATATTGTATGGTTGTTAAAACACCCCCTATGGGCTGGAATTCATGGAATACTTTCGGTCCCAATATTAACGAAGAGCTTATTCGCACCACTGCAGATGCAATGGTTGAAAACGGCTTGCTTGAAGCGGGCTATAATTATTTGGTTATTGACGATTGCTGGTCTTTACGTGAGAGGGACGAGAACGGCTGTCTTGTTGCAGACCCTGCAAAATTCCCAAGCGGAATGAAGGCTGTAGCGGACTATGTTCATTCCAAGGGACTCAAATTCGGTATGTATTCCTGCGCGGGAACACGTACTTGCGCTGATTATCCCGGCTCTTTTGACCACGAGTATGTAGATGCAAAGACCTTTGCTTCTTGGGGCGTTGACTTTTTGAAATACGATTACTGCTTCCGTCCCAACTATGTTCCCGGACATCTGCTTTATAAAAAAATGGGCAATGCTCTTGCAAACAGCGGCAGAGATATACTGTTTTCCGCTTGTTCCTGGGGAAGTCACGAGACACATAAATGGATAAAAACCACCGGCGCCCACATGTGGCGTTCCACCGGTGATATTGTTGATAGCTGGGCATCTATCCGCGACCTTACAGTTCATCAGCTTAATATCTGGGATTACAACGGTGCAGGCTGTTTTAATGATATGGATATGCTTGTTGTCGGTATGAACGGAAAAGGAAACGTTGGTCTTACCGGCTGCACATTTGAGGAGTACAAGACCCACTTTACCGCCTGGGCGTTGCTTAACTCGCCTCTTATGATCGGATGTGATATCAGAGATATGACAGACGAAACCAAGACGATTCTACTTAACAAGGACGTTATCGCCATAAATCAAGACCCTGCGTGCCGTCAGGCGTATGTTATCGAAAGCGACAACTGGTGGTCCGGCAGAGTTTATATGATGGCAAAGCATCTTGATAACGGCGATATCGCTATCGGAGTATTTAATATGGGCGATAATGTTGAAGGCCCTAACTTCCAGCTTGACAGTATCGGTCTCGGCTATGCTACCGGTAAAAAGCTGGTTTGGACAGAGCTTTGGACCGGAGAAACAGGCGAGTGTGTTGACGTTATGCGTTTCCACAATCTTCAGCCTCACGCCTGCCGTTTGTTCAGGTGCAAGATAGTCGATGCATAACTGTATCCGTTGCGGTAAAGCACTGGAAGCCGATGATATCGGGTGTCATAAAAAAATGATAAACCGCGGTGCAGAGGAGTTTATGTGCGTAGCCTGCCTTGCAAAGCATTTCGGCGCAACCGAGGAAAAACTGCGCAGGCTTATTGAAGAATACCGAGCCTACGGTTGTACGCTTTTCGCACCAAAAGATAAAAAGGAGCAGTATATGGATTATACCCCAATGCATGGCATCGGAAATTCGTATGTTATTATTAACGGCGATATAAACAATCCTTCTGCCGAAAGCGTCCGTCTTTCAAAGGAATACGGTACTGACGGGATAATTCTCGTTTTGCCTTCTCAACAGTGGGATGTGAAAATGCGTATCTTCAACGCCGACGGAAGCGAAGCAGAGATGTGCGGTAACGGCTCACGCTGTGTTGCACGCTACGTTGTAGACAGAGGAATTGTTGACAAAGACTGTATCTCCCTTGAAACTAACGCCGGTGTCAAAAAGCTGTACCCGATAAAGGAAAACGGAAATGTTGTCAGCGTTAAGGTTGATATGGGTGTTTCCGAAGTTGTGGACGATATTGTTGTCGTTGCCTGCGATAAGAATTGGCACGGTACAGTAGCATCTATGGGCAACCCTCATTTTGTTGTTTTTTGTGATGATATTTCGATTCTTGACCTTGAGAGTATCGGTCCCGTTATCGAGCATAGCCGTTGTTTTCCCAACCGTGTGAATACCGAGTTTGCGGAAATTTTGTCACGCACACATCTTAAAATGCGTGTGTGGGAGCGTGGCAGCGGGGAGACCGCCGCCTGCGGTACGGGCGCTTGCGCCCTTGCCGCCGTCGCTGTTGCAAAAGGCTATTGCGACCCTGATACAGATATT
>JAZSIT010000114.1:0-26270 GCA_045533895.1 Eubacteriales bacterium | reverse complement strand
GTCTGGATTACGTTACTCTGTGTAATATAGAATACCGCACAGGGAACAACCATCATTACAACGGTAGAAGCTGCAGATACACCGGTACGTGCAACACCACTGGTAACGAGCTGGCTGATAGCGTAGTTAAATGTCTTAAGTTCTTCACTGTAAATGTAGGTGCTGGCACCGGAGTTCCACAGATCCTTAAATGCAAAGATTATAAGGGTGATCCACGCGGGCTTAACCATAGGCATTGCGATCTTCCAGAAAATTCTGAATTCACCTGCACCGTCAATACGTGCGGACTCAAGAACCGCGTCGGTAACAGAGGATTCCATGAACTGTTTCATGAGGTAGAGGCCGAAGGTGGTACAGCAAGCAGGAACGATTACTGCCCAATATGTATCGATCATCTTGAGCCAGCTCATAAGCAGGAAGTTGGTAATACCGGTTACAGTAGAGTTAAACATCAAAGAATATACGATTGTCTGGAACATTACATTTCTTCCGGGGAAAGGTATCTTTGCAATGGCATACGCCGCGAAAGAAGAAAGAATAACGTTACCAAAGGTACCTGCAAAAGAAATCAAAACAGTGTTGAATATGTATCTTGAAAAAGGTACCCAAGAGTCGCCCATCAGTTTGAACAGGTCAACGAAGTTATCGATAACCCATCTGTTGGGGAAGAAGTGCGGGGGGAACAGCCAAAGCTCATCAAGGGGCTTGAAGGACTGACCAATAGCGTAAATAACGGGCAACGACATAGCCAATGCACAGATGCAGAGGAAGAACAGAACGCCGAAGTCACCACCGGCAGAACGGTTAATGGAACGTTTGAACTGTTCTTTGGGCTGTTTGCCCTTAGCAATTCTGCGCTGTTCGATTTTCTCGGAAAGTTTCTTAAACATATTATGAACCTACCTTTCTGAGAATTCGAGTGATTAACAAGTTACATCCAATCATCATAAAGAACAGAATGGTTGCAATTGCAGAAGCATAACCCATTTCGTAACGCGCTCCGCCATAGTCATCAAGATGGTGCATTATGGTGTGAACGCAGTAGTCAGGGGACGGGAAGCCAACGAGAGCGGTAATAACACCACCGAAACCGAATGCGCCGGTGATAGCCAGAATTGCGGAAAGCATCATCTGAGGACGAATGGAAGGAAGTTTAATATACTAAAGCTCCTGCCAACGGTTTTTAATGCCGTCGATAGCGCCTGCCTCGTAGAGGTCTTTGTTTACAACCTGGAAACCTGCGATAAAGGTAAGGAAGCTGGTACCCAGAGAAGTCCAAAGAGCAACAACGATGATAAGCGGGAAAATGGTATCAGTATCTTGGAACCAAAGCACGGGTTCGTTTATAATACCGTATTCGATAAGATAAGCATTAACAAAACCGTACTGGTCACTGGAGAAGAATACAGACCAAATGAGGTAAACAGCACCGGAAATAGAAGGCGCGTAGAATACCAAGGTAAGGAATGCACGAATCTTCGGGCGAAGTTCGTTAATAAACCACGCGAAGAACAGTGAAAGCAAATAGGATGCGGGACCGGTTATTACCGCAAATATCAAAGTATTTTTGATTGCGGTAATAAATACTTCGTCGTCAAACAAGAGACGGATATAGTTATCAAGAAATACGAAGGTAGGAAATTCAAGCATGTTGAATATCGTAAAACTGAGAACTACAGACAGTACAACAGGTACTACATAGAACATGATAAAGAGGATGAAGAAAGGAGCTATCATAAGATAAGCAACCTTGTGCTTCTTCATCTCGCCCAAAGTCCATCTGAATCTGGAAATATCTTTCCTGACGACCGCTTTTTCTTTTTTAGCCATTTGAAATCCTCCTCCTTATCAAGATTTAGCGTTAGAAGACGCTATGTCATCAAATGTTCCCGTGGTGGGAAGATCAAACTCGCCGCGTTTACGTGTGAGCTCGTTATTAATATCATCAATATAAGAACGCATTTTTTCAACGGGGTTATCGCCGTTGTTATATGCACCCAAGAAAGCAAAGTTGGTGAAACGACCGATAATGTAAGAACCGGGATATTCGGGAGTACATTCAACTGCATTGAACTGAGCGGTCAGATTGTCAAGCTCGTCCTTGGACCAGCTCATCTTCTGAAGTGCTTCAATGTTGGCAGTTGCATACTTAGCGGAAGGACCGAGCAACGCGATCTTTTCGTTACCGAATTCGGACTGTACATTAGCACTGGACCACCACTGCATAAAGGTCCATGCAGCAAGAGCGTTGTCATCGGTTACGCCGTTCATCATTATGAGAGAAGAAACTGCTGCGATAGTACTGTTATTAATGGTTTCGGTTTCGGGATCATAAGTACCGGGAAGCGGAGTGAATTCCCACAAGCCGGCAATTTCGGGAGCGAATATTACCATAGTATTATATGTAGAGGTGTAATCCGCAATTGCAAGAGGCATTATACCCTGACGGAAACGGGTAGCGATACTGTAAGAATACGGGAAGTCGTAGTCGGTAAACAGTTCGCAAACCTTCTTAAAGGTTTCGAGCATGGTGTTACTGCCGATGTTGATTTCCATACCGTCGATCTTGGGACGAACATTGCCTTCGGAATCGGTATAAACCCAACCCATCTCTTCAAGTTCATCCATAGAATACTGGGTAAGAAGCTGATCAAGGTAATAATCATATTCTTCATCGGTATAGGTTACAAACAGATCGTCATTCTGCTGGTATGCCCAGATGAAGGAACCGCCGGTACCCTGAGGGAAGCCGATATCCAGAGAATTGGACTGCATGGTGTAAATGAGATCATAGAAATCATCCCAAGTGTTGGGAACTTCAAGCTCAAGTTCAACAAAGAGGTCCTTTCTGTAGAACATCATAGAGAAGGACATAGTATCTGCGATACCATAAGCCTCACCGTAAAGAGTGAAAGGAACCATAGCAGCGGGTGCGAATCTTTCGGTAACTTCATCAAATGTAGCGATATCATCGATCAACGCACCATATACGGGATGGTCTTCCCATTTGGAAAGATCGTTGAAGTTGTAACCGTGAGCATCACTGTTGAGGGAGTAAACCGCAGAACGGATAGCATAGTTAACAGGGTCACTCTGTGCTGCGCCCATGTAAACGTCAGGACCGGTACGCGCAAGAGTCGCGGGAAGCAAGGTAGATGCAATAACCAGTTTTACGTTAACGGGAATGTTGTAAAGTTCATTGAAGGAATCGTCTACCAGGTTACGAATGATGGTAGCATCTTCACGGGAGCTTGCGGTCCATACGTCGATCGCACACTTCTGAAGTTCTTCTCCGGAGTAATCTCTTTCAATAAGAGAACCGATAGAGTTATAATCAGCGGAGAAGGAACCGATAAACTTAAGAATCTCTGCCCACATTGAAGCGAAGAATCCTGCTTCTGCTTTAGGTGCATCAGCGTCTACTGCCTGAATAGAAACGTAGTCAAGGAGCAGAGGCTGAGAGGTGTTATCGGACAGCCAAGTACCGAGAGTTGCAGTATACTCTTTGAGAGTATCCATATAACCTGCGATCTGAGTGGGATCCTTACCCATCCTCTCAACAATTACGGCTACCTTGAGCAGAGTACCTGTCTGGTCACCTGCACTACCGGATATTGCAATAATATCGCTTGCAATTTGATTAAGGTTTGCCGCTTCTGCAGACAAGCCCTTAATTACATCGGGAATGAGTTTATGGAACTTATAGTCGCGGTTATCATCGGGCTCAGCACCGGTGATCATAAGTATCTTCTTATAATATTCGTTGAGGTTGGAAAGAGAATCGGAAACGCGGCCCAAAACGCCGGACATATCACCGAGCACTACCTGAAAACGAATTGTACGTTTACCCTCCTCAAGATAGAACTTAAAGTTGGTATCGCCGTCGTTAAGAGAATCGGTCTTCCAAGTAGTAGAATAATTAAAGCGGAGGTTGTTTGCTTCTTCAAAAGGAAGCTTTCCGTCAATAAGTATTTTTCTGGAAACGAAAGAGCCCATAACATCTTCCTGCTTTGAACGAGGAATAATGTTATAGAAGCCGGATTCTTTAATGTCAACGGTGTACTCTATCCACTGGCCTACATACTGCCACTTATTGGAGCCGATACTGTTGTAACGGATAAGGGTGGAATCCTGAGGCTCAGTGATAGAAGACTTTCTATCGTTTATCTGATACAAAGTACGGTCAGAGGTGAGAACGGGATATTCCGCCTGAATCTTCAGAGCTTCCCCGGTGTAATCCTTTACACCGGCAGCTTCGTGCTTTGCTATATAATCAGAATAAGAAAGCGTCTTTTCCGCAGCCTTGATAACTATCTTCTTAATAGCCATAGGCTCGGTTATAGCTTCAAGATTGAAAGTGTGAGCGCCTTCGGTAAGATAATATTTGAGAGGCTCAATATAATATCCACTGGTATCGTATGCATAGGAAGAAGTCCACATTCCGTAAATTTCTTTTGTGGGCTTTGCTTCATTTCCGTTACTGTCGTGCGGGAACAAACGATCGCTGTCAGCAAACATATTATCCTGATTAAGAACAAAATCAAGGAAATAGTCGCTCACGGAGTCAAAATAAGATTTTTTATTATCTTCAATTTTTGTGTAAACGTCTTTCCAAGCGCGGGTAAAGGAAAGAGATCTGGTTTCTTTGTAAGAAACAGCATCATCAAAGTAAATAACACGCTCGATATCAGCAGACTTACCGACAGCAGCAATACTACCGTCTTCTGCGAGAACCTCGATATCACCGGTCCAATACTCAATGTAAACGGAATACATTGCAGTTTCGGGCACATCGATGTTAAACACGAGTCTACCGTCGTCACCCATAAGGAGCACGGGACCCTCGGAATTCTCATAGCTGTCTCGCATATCGACAGTTGCGGTAGAATCCTCCGAAAGATCGGCAGAAAGATCGATAACGATCTCCTGGGTCGCGTCTTTTACATCGCTATGGTCTTCAAGATAACTTGAATACGAAACGGAAGTAAGTAACTTCTCAATTTCAGCGAGAGACGTACGAACCAAAGAATCAGAACCGTCGACAGACTCTACCTTTGCCTGAACGCCGATAAGAGCACAATCGCCCAACAGCATAAGACAAACGAGCAAGACCGCCATCAGCTTGGAAAAGCAGTTCTTAAACCTGGTCATGAAATAGTTCCTCCCAAATGATTTCTGAGAAAAATGCGTACTCTTATACGCATTATATCGGTTATTATGAATAATACCACTACTGCCCCATTTTGTCAATAGTGTATATATATGTAGCTTTCTTTTTGTGCGGTTTTCACCTTTTTGTACGAACTGGCAATTTGAAGAAATTTACTCGCCGTCGTTTTGTGTGGATAATTGTCATAACATAATTTATTCACAGTAAAGTTAAACAAAAAAACATTTCAAATCGAAAGATGTTATTGCCACACCGACAAACCTTGAATTTTTAAGGTTTTTTGAACAATGTTTTAAGCAAAAGTTAAGTTTGATGTATAATTTTGCGTTTTGAAAATTTTAACTAAAATTATACACCGTTGTCCTGCCCGGCAAAAAATCAGTAGAAAAACAGATATTCGGTTAAAAACACAGTAAATTCAATGTGCACATTGCACAAAATGTGCCTCACTATTTCGTCACTATGCTAACACCGCCAAAACATTTGTTCTTGATCAATTTAACGAACTTTCTTTATTATTTTCAAAAAATTAACACATATTTATACTTTTTTACCGAAGCGAGTAAAAACGCAGTTCGCATAGCCGCAAGAAGTCGTGGAGCATATTTTGCGTGTGCAGCAAACAACAAGAGGAAGGCTCAACGCCTTCCTCTCATATTTATTAAATTAGCCGGTGATAGTAACAACAAATCCATCGGAATTATTGCCGGAAATAAGATAAGCTGACTCGATCGGAATATTTATTGAAGAAGTCAATCCGTCTTCCATAGGCTGATAATAAACCTCATAGGATTTATTCTGAACATCGATAATCAAAGGATTCTCGTGGGTATATTGCTTGAGAAGCTCAAGATATTCCTCGAGACAGAGATTGTTTTTATACATATAATACGCATGGCAAACACCAACATATCTATACACAACGCCACGGTTTATGGTGCCGTTGGGAGGATATCCGGTGACAGACTCTTTATCGGCAGGAAAACGTTGAATAAAGCCGTAAGAATAGCAATTTTCGGTAAACCAAGCAAATCTTCCCTCACCTATCTCGCCCAGCGATGCGGGCCAAGACATAAGTGTAACCGAATTGCCGGTATGAAAATCACTGGTGCCGGCAGCGTCCGCTCCATCAGTCTCTGCGACCTTATCGTAAGAACGATAGGCGTTATACACCAACACGCCCGAATCCATTCCCGATTCAGCGTAGAAGGCTTCGCACATTGCTTTGAGTGCTTTTGCAGCAGTGGTGTTCATTGTAATACCGGAACCACTGAAGGAAATGTTACTTCCCTTCAAAGCCGCAAAAAGATTTACGCGGTCGTCTTCTTCCGGAAAAACGTATTTGTGATTCGAATCAACCAATACTAATAACCCTGTGTTTACAACGGCGTTATCGACAGAGCCCTGAGTGAATCTGGAAGATTCACTCACGTCACTATCGGAATAAGAGGTATTGTCTTCAGACACAGTGCTTGAAGTTTCAGAAGTGTCTCCGATTACGGGGTTGGATTCGTTATTTTTCTTAAAAAGTCCGGAACCGAACACCATAAGTGCCACAACTAAAGCTACAACGACGCAAGCGACTATCGAGAGAAGATACACATACATGTAACCGTCACCTGATGAGTATTTATCTTTAGACATAATTTACCTCCATGATTATTTTGGATGAAAAGAGCTTATTTCTGTTCTGCAAGTTCTTTATAGGATTCGTACTTCGCAGCAGCCTGCTCTTTTGCTTTTTCAAACAGTTCCTTCGCTCTTTCGGGGAACGCCTGTACGAGACGGCTGTATCTGGTCTCGCTGCTGATAAAGTCGATATAATCAGCAGTAGGTTCCTTGGAATCAAGAACAAAGGGATTCTTGCCCTCTGCTTTAAGGAGAGGATTGTAGCGGAACATCTGCCAGTAGCCTGCATCAACAGCACGCTTCATTTCGTTCTGGCAGTTAGCCATACCGCCCTTAACACCGTGCATTTCACAAGGAGCATAGCCAATGACAAGAGAAGGTCCGGGATAAGCCTCAGCCTCAAGCAGCGCCTTGAGAGTCTGGTTCTTATCTGCGCCCATAGCGATCTGTGCAACATAAACGTAGCCATAGGACATAGCAATAGCAGCAAGATTCTTCTTGCCGATAGCCTTACCTGCAGCAGCAAACTGTGCAACCTGACCGATCTGAGAAGCCTTGGAAGCCTGACCGCCGGTGTTGGAATAAACTTCGGTATCAAATACCATTATATTAACGTTTTCGCCGGAAGCGATAACATGATCAAGACCGCCGAAGCCGATATCATATGCCCAACCGTCGCCGCCGAAGATCCAAACAGACTTCTTGGCAAGGTAATCCTTTTCGGCAAGGATCTTACGTTCAGTCTCGCAGCAATCACAAGCTTCTTTGCATACACATTCTTCAAGCATCTTAACCATTGCTTCGGTAGCAACAGCGTTTGCCTGACCGTCGTCGAGAGTGTTGAGGTATGCATCAAGTTTAGCCTGACATTCGGGACATTCGGAATAATCAAGAGACTTAACGTAACCGATAAGACGCTCACGAATAGCCTTCTGACCGAGATGGATACCGAGACCGTGCTCTGCATTATCCTCAAACAAGCTGTTAGCCCAAGCAGGACCACGGCCGCTATCTCTGTTTACGGTGTAAGGAGTAGCAGGTGCGGAGCCGCCCCAGATGGAAGAACATCCGGTAGCATTGGAGATGTACATTCTTTCACCAAAAAGCTGGGTGATAAGACGCGCATAAGATGTTTCGGCACAGCCTGCACAAGAACCGGAGAACTCAAGCAGAGGCTGCTGGAACTGGCTTCCCTTGAGAGTGTTGGGTGCAAAAGGCAGATCCTTCTTGCTGACCTTATCAACACAGTAGTTCCAAGCTTCAGCCTGCTCGGACTGAGATTCCTGGCTCTTCATAACAAGTGCTTTTTCCTTTGCGGGACAAGCAGAAACGCAGAGAGTACAACCCATGCAGTCAAGAGGGCTTACTGCCATAGTGAACATAAAGTTTTCGCAGCCCTTGCCCACCATCTTCTTGGACTTAAGAGAAGCAGGTGCGGAAGCAACTTCTTCTTCGTTAAGAGCATAAGGACGGATGGTAGCATGAGGACAAACATAAGCGCACTGGTTACACTGGATACAGTTTTCGGGAATCCACTGAGGAACGTCAACTGCAACACCGCGCTTTTCGTAAGCCGCAGCACCCTGAGGGAAGGTACCGTCAACGTAATCAACGAACGCACTTACGGGAAGTGAATCGCCGTTCATCTTTGCAACGGGGAGAACTATGTTTTCTACAAACTTAACAACTTCAGGTCTGTCGCCGGAAACGGAAGCAGCTGCACCGCAAGCGGAAGCGGTCTTCCATTCAGCGGGAACGTCAATCTTAACAATAGCGTCTACGCCGGCGTCAATTGCCTTATAGTTCATCTCAACAACAGCTTCGCCCTTCTTCATATAGGACTTCTTAGCCATGTACTTCATGTATTCAACAGCGTTTTCGATAGGCATGATGTTTGCAAGTGCAAAGAAAGCAGCCTGAAGAATGGTGTTGGTTCTCTTACCCATACCGATTTCACGCGCTTTATCAATAGCGTTAACGGTGTAGAAGTTAATATCGTTATCAGCAATATAACGCTTAACTTCTGCGGGAAGATGCTGGTCAAGCTCATCGGGAGTCCACTGGCAGTTAAGCAGGAAGGTGCCGCCGGGCTTAACGTCGTTTACTATCTTATAACCCTTGGTGATATAGCTGGGATTGTGGCAAGCAACGAAGTTTGCTTTGGTAATATAATAAGGAGATTTAATAGGCTTGTCACCAAAGCGGAGGTGAGAAATGGTAACGCCGCCGGTCTTCTTGGAGTCATACTGGAAATAAGCCTGAATGAACTTATCGGTATGGTCGCCTATGATCTTAATAGAGTTTTTGTTTGCGCCAACGGTTCCGTCGCCGCCGAGTCCCCAGAACTTACAGGAAATAGTTCCTTCGGGAGCGGTATCAGGGCAAACCTCCTCGGGAAGAGAAAGTCCGGTAACGTCGTCTACGATGCCGAGAGTAAAACCGTTCTTGGGTTCATCCGCATCAAGATTCTTAAAGGTCGCGAAAATAACGGAAGGAGGAGTGTCTTTACTGCCAAGACCGTATCTACCGCCAACGATAGTGCCGGTATAGCCGTTCTGACGAAGCGCGGTAACAACATCAAGATAAAGAGGTTCGCCGAGAGAACCGGGTTCTTTTGTACGATCAAGAACAGCGATCTTCTTTGCAGTTGCGGGAATAGCGTCAATGAGATGCTTAGGAGAGAAAGGTCTGTAAAGTCTTACTTTGATAAGACCAACCTTTTCGCCCTTTGCGGTAAGGTAGTCAATAACCTCTTCCGCAACGTCGCATACAGAGCCCATTGCAACGATAACCTTTTCAGCATCGGGAGCGCCGTAGTAGTTAAAGAGCTTGTAATCGGTACCGATCTTCTCGTTTACCTTATTCATATACTCTTCTACAATTGCGGGGAACGCATCATAATAAGTATTGCACGCTTCTCTGTGCTGGAAGAAAATATCACCGTTTTCTGCGGAGCCACGGAGAACGGGGTGTGCGGGATTGAGAGATCTTGCACGGAAAGCTGCAACAGCGTCCTTATCAAGCATATCTGCAAGATCGGCATAATCCCACTCTTCGATCTTCTGAATCTCATGAGAGGTTCTGAAGCCATCGAAATAGTTAAGAACGGGAACTCTGCCTTTGATAGCAGAAAGATGTGCTACGGCAGCAAGGTCCATAACTTCCTGAGGATTAGATTCTGCCATCATAGCAAAGCCGGTCTGGCGGCATGCGTAAACGTCAGAATGATCACCGAAAATGTTAAGAGCGTGAGATGCTACGCAACGTGCGGAACAATGAATTACGCAAGGAAGCAACTCACCTGCAATCTTGTACATATTGGGGATCATAAGAAGAAGACCCTGGGAAGCGGTAAATGTAGTAGTAAGCGCACCGGCTGCAAGAGAGCCGTGAACGGTACCTGCTGCGCCTGCTTCAGACTGCATTTCAACAACTTTCACTTCGTCGCCGAAAACATTCTTCTGACCTGAAGCGGACCAGGAGTCGGTAAGCTCAGCCATTACGCTGGAAGGTGTGATAGGGTAAATTGCGGCAACTTCGGTAAACGCATACGCAACGTGTGCGGCAGCGGTATTACCATCCATTGACCTTTTGTTTCTGGACATAATTATAATACCTCCTATTTTCATTCAGTATATAATAACATTTTTTTATCGGTCTGTAAAGATGATTTTTTCTTTTTTGCGCAAAAAATATAATTTTATTTTATTTTATGTAAAAATTCCGCGTTAAATTAATTAAAAATCTGTGACTGTGCTTGATTATGGGAAATAAATATGTTATATTTATGATAGTAAAGTATGGGGGTTATTTATGATTGCAGTCGTTAATTCAGTGGCTCTTTCCGGAATTGACGGGATAATTGTCTCTGTCGAGGCAGGCGCATCCTCGTCCTCAAAGCCCAGACTTGATATTATCGGTCTGCCCGATACCGCAGTAAAAGAAGCATCGGGGCGTGTATATTCCGCCGCGCGTTCTTCTTGTATCAATCTTAAAAAAGGTGTGCTTACAGTCAACCTCGCTCCTGCAGATGTCAGAAAAGAAGGCTCTGTATATGACCTCCCTATTCTCCTTTCGATCATTGACGAGACAAGGTTGAATATGACCGATCTTTCGGAAAAGTGTTTTGTGGGCGAATTATCCTTAAGTGGCGATCTGCGCGGCATAAACGGCTGTCTTGCGATGGCGACCGCCGCACGGGACAACGGTCTGAAGGAAATTTATGTTCCCGAGATCAATGCCTGTGAAGCTTCCGCCGCAGAAGGAATTGACGTATATCCGGTGAAAAACATACGCCAACTGCTTGACCATCTGACCGGTGTTCAATTAATAGAAAAAACTGTTTTTGACCGTACGGATTTTATTAACAGCACAATAAACCATCCCCTTGATTTCTGCGATGTGAAAGGACAGGCAGCAGCAAAATTCGCTGCCGAGATCGCTGCTGCAGGCGGACACAATATGCTTCTCATCGGTCCTCCGGGTTCCGGAAAAAGCATGATCGCATCGAGAATTCCCTCGATACTGCCTCCCCTTTCGTTAAAGGAAGCAATTGAGTGCACTGAAATATATTCCGTTGCCGGACTTCACTCCGGCGGTCTAATAACAAAAAGACCCTACAGAAATCCGCATCACTCCGCATCTCCCAATGCTCTGGTAGGCGGCGGTGTTGTTCCCAGACCCGGTGAAATTTCCCTTGCTCACAACGGCGTGTTGTTTTTAGACGAATTTACCGAGTTTCCCAAGGTCACTCGTGAGGCGTTGCGTCAACCACTTGAGAGCCGAAGCGTTACCGTATCAAGAGTAAACAACTCCATTACATATCCCGCATATTTCATGCTCGTTTGCGCGATGAATCCTTGTAAGTGCGGATATTTCGGACATCCCACCAAAGAGTGCACCTGTTCTCCCGCATCAAGACACGATTACATTTCCCGTGTATCAGGTCCTTTGCTTGACAGAATCGATATACAAACAGAAGTTCCGCAACTGGATTACAGAGACTTACACGGAGATTCACAAGAAGAGACAAGCTCACAGATACGCGAACGTATTATCGCATCCCGCGAGTTTGCCGCACGCAGATTTTTAAGCAAAGATGATTTTATCCCCAATTCCGCGCTGTCGTCCTCGGAAATGCGCAAATACTGTGTAATGACATCCGATGCAGAACAAACCCTTGAAAAGGCTTACAAGGTACTTTCCCTTTCGGCTCGCGGACACGACAGATTGCTTAAAGTTGCACGAACAATTGCGGACCTTAAGGAAAGCGAAAAAATCGAAAAAGCACACATTGCCCAAGCGATGCATCTCAGATCGCTGGACAGAAAGTATTGGTCATAACGAGGTTTTTTAATGGATTACGAAGGCAAGCATTTTCCGGAAGAGGAAAAAAAGATACAAAAAGAGCAATCCTCCAAACTTGGATGGACGCTCAGACAAATTTTCAAATACACTTTTTGGGGTATTTGTGCCCTGGTCTGGGGAATTATACTTTTCAGAATTTTCACCAGCACCGATTCCAAGCTTATAAACAAAATGTATTTTTCCGATGACGCAGTAATCATTGCGCAGAAATTAGGCGAAGATTTTACTGTTTATTCCATACAGACAGCTTCAACAATGAATGAAGACGGAACTATACAGATAAGAAACAATCTGTACGCAGAGGACGCAAAGGAGTTTGAAGTCGGTCTTCGTTACCGTATGAAGAAGTATACCGGTGAAAAGGATACTTCTCTTCCCTTTACAGTAAAGCTTACAGATAAAAACGGCAAAGAATACCAAGTTTGCAATATAGAATTTACTACTAAAAACGACTACGGCTTTGCACGTATTTCTTTTGCAAACGTTGTTATTGACAAAGCGGCTAACCAATTCTACTTCGACGACGGCGACTTTTCTCACGATGAGCCTGATATAAACGCAGATAATGGACAGGTACTTAATACCAGCACCGCTTTATATCTCACGGTTTACTATGAATATGAAGAAGTTGCATCTCTTCAAGTATATCACGATTTCGCAATTTTAGACGAAATAAAGTACAAGCAAGGTAGGTAAAAACAGTGCAAACACCGATATTTTATAACAAGACCAAGCGCAGAGGATTGTTTCGTGCTATTTTAGGCGGCATTTTTACCGTTTCCGGTATTCTTTTGCTCGTACTGCCTTTGGCAGTATCTTCTGGTATAGAAGATATTACAAAAAATTTAATATATCTGTCTGTCGGCGGTGTATCATTGGTGGCCGGATTTTGTGTAATGATTTCCGGATTAACTCAGTGGCTGGTACGTCCGTATGCCGTCGTTTTCACAAAGGATGGTCTGTATGATTTCACCGGAAAGCATAAAAACGGATTGTTCGTTGAGTGGCACAACGTAAAGGATTCCAAGGTGTGCGGTAAAGGTGATTCCGCTTTTATCGGTATCGACCTTATCAGTTTGGACATCGCATATAAGAGCGTAACCGGCAAGCAAAAACGAGAAATTTGCGAAAACATATCCAACAACATGCCTGCGATAATGATCCATCAAAACGAGGTAACCGAGCCTATTGGCAGTATTGTAAAAACTATTCTTCAGATACGCTTGGGTACAAAAGCGGACTTGTTCAACACCGAAGAATTAAAACCGGAGCCCGACGAACCGTCCGCTACTCCAATCGAAGAGAACGATACCGAGCTGACAGCAGATGAAGAAAAGCCCTACGCTCTCGAAATTTTTGATAGCTCACCCGAAGAAAAAAGCGAAAGCAAAAAAGATTTGTTCATACAAAATGCTTTTGAGAAAACGGGGCCTATTGATATTCCCGAAACTGCAGACACTTTGATAGAAGAACCTATTGATTCGGAAGAAAACGCCCAACAAGAACCGCTTTTAGTGATTCCCGAACCGGTAACAAAAGTCGAAAACGATAAAAAAGCGCAAGAAAAAGAAATGACTCAAAAGGATTTCTCAAAAGCTGCATCTATCGACGATTTGCTGGCAATGCTTTCAATAGGTGATGAAAAATAATTATACACAAGTTTAAGGAAAGCGTTTTGCTTTCCTTTTCTTGTTTCAAAAATATTTCTTAACACACCCAACCTTTTCCAACATTTTAACACTCTTATAAGTGAAAGCCCTAAATGCGGCAACAAAAAACGATAAAGGAAATGTAATGAATAACTACAGAGACGGTTACAAAGACACTCTAGACAGCGCTTTGGTTGAAATGACCTTGCTTGGAAATACAAATGCGTACGAAGAGCTTGTATCAAGACACCAAAAAAGCGTACACGGAACAGCATTCAAGGTAACGGGAAACAGATATTCCGCGGAGGACGCTTCGCAGGATGCCTTTGTTTCCGCCTGGATGAAGCTGGATTCTTTGCGTGAACGCGATAAGTTCGGCTCATGGGTATGTACTATAGCAAAAAACTGTGCGAGGAGTATAGTCACTCATTACAGTTGCGCCGCCGCAGAAATAAGTCTCGATTTACTTCGGTATTCTGCGGACAATGAAGATGAGGATAATGAACTGCAAAACGCTCTTAATCTCCCCTTCTACAACGAGCAAGAGCAAAAAGACAAACTGCACGAAGCGGTTGAGTCGTTGAACTTAAAGATACGCGAAACTCTGAAATTGCATTATTTTGAAGAATTATCTGTTGCCGAAATAGCCGAAAAACTTTCCTTACCGGTGGGAACTGTTAAATGGCGTCTTTCCGAAGGGCGAAGACTGTTAAGAAAGGAATACGGTGTTATGGATAAAACTTATGATGAAAACGAAACTGTTGTTCAACGTGTAATGCGTCAAGTAGAGCAGTTGAAAATGTGGAGCAGAAAAAACGATACTACAGGATTTGAAGCTGAGTACCGTCGGGTTCTCGCGGACGTTGAAAGTCTTAAGGATTCCAAGGACAAATCCCACGCATTAGCTGACGTGCTCTTACATGGTTCCTGGTGGATAGAGGGAGAGAGAAATGATGAGGTCTATGAGAGAATAAAGAAAGAAGCCATTGCAGGGCATAACGACGATGTTATGCAAAGCGTTGTATCCCGCGATGCACATGAATTGGAAGGTAACGAGCGACTTGAATTTATGCTGAAAAATCAAGTGCCTTTTCTCGAAAAGCGCGGCTTTAAGAAATCTCTCGGATACACTTGGTTTTGGGCAGGATGGCTATATTCAAATAAAGCAGACCGAGATACCGCCATACAATGCTATAACAAAGTGCTTGAAGTATTAAGTCCCTGTGACGTATATTACGCAAACGCTTTATCCGCAATAAAGGCAGAAGAATTCAGAAAAACTATTGAAATCGAAAACCGCAACACGAAATTAACTAACCGTAAACGAACAAGCAGATATCGCGGCGGTGCAACGGGAGAGGTGTACAAATGGGTAAACGGACAGCTTTTGCTCTGGTCACAGCCGGGGTATTCCTTCGGTAGTTCGGACGTACAGGGTGAAAGCATATTCTGGAACATGAGCCAGAGTGACAGCGTTATTTACGATACGAATATGAGTCTCGGAGACGTTTATACTTCTTCAGATGGCCTTTGTACGCTCACATATAAGGAAAACGGCATTAAGGTGAAAACTCCGGCAGGAATATTTGAAAACTGTGAATTATGGATACACAACGGTACGAGATACGGACTAGACAGCTGTGAAACGTATATTTGCCCCGGAATAGGTATTGTAAAGCAAGACACGGTAAGATTCGGAGTTTTTAACACATGGCTGCTGAATTCATATAACATTATAGGCGGAAATGGCGTTATTCCCTTTGAAAAAGGTAACAGATGGGATTACGTTTGCGAGACAGATAACGGCATTGAGTATAAAACAAACAGTTATTTCGAGGTAATAAGCTTTGAAAAAGAAACTGCCGTAGTTTCCGCAGGTCATTTAAGCCTTTTGAAAAGATATAATACCGAAACGTGGAACGGAGCTATGTCTTACCTTACCAACGCCTATTCCGAAACAGACGATGACGGAAACGAAATAATGACAGACGTACGCGGTTTTACAAAAGAAGTCAAAAAACTGGCATCCACAAAACGCGAAAAGCTGCTTACGGATATCGCGTCCGACGTTATGTGCAGAATACAGAATTGCTATCCGCATATTAATCCCGATTACAAAGAAAAAGGAAAATGGAATTTCTTTACCGTATACGATATGCGTGAAAGTAATGGAAAGAAGTTTTTCCGTGCCCACAGACGTGCGTCTAAATTCAACTTTATGTGGAAAGCAAACATGTGGAATATCGGCAACGAGGGATATAAGGTATTATACGGAAACTTTTTACACGAGATAAAGGATGCGGTTGGATGTGTTTGGTCCGAAAAATGGATACCGGGATATCACACGGAAGCAAAATCGCACGCTCAGGACGGCGCGAAATACGTGCTTGACGTACTGGATGATGAAACCGTAGAAACTCCGTGCGGCGTTTTTGAAAACTGCAGACACGTAACCTACGAGCTTTCGGGAATGGTACGAAGCGGCACGCAATTCCAAGGCGGAAAAAAGGATATCTGGTATGCCAATGGAGTAGGTATTGTGAAATTCAGAACCGATTATTGGTATGACAGAACTCTCACTTGTGATTGGGAACTGAAGGAATACCGCGAAAAAGGCGAAGGCTACTTCCCTGTTCTTGACAGTGCGTACCGCAAATATGCTCCTACAACTATTGGTGACGGTTGGCATGCAAGTGTTGAACACACCTATGATACTGACGAAAACGGAACAATAATCATCTTTAATGTTCTCGGAACCCGCGACAGAAAAGACTATGAGGCAGATGACGAAAACAAAGATAAACTGTATGATTAATCTAAACATCAACTAACAATTGCATCAATTCAAATAACGGTTTATTGATTTTCCGTAGGTATCTGCGCTATAATTTAAGTGCGGTTATCAAACAAAAAAACAAACAAGGAGAAAATACTTTTGGAAAAGAAAAGCTTTAAGAAATACTTTACACAAGGCAAAGTGTTGCTTTATGCGGGTATTGCCATTGTGGCGGCCGGCCTGTTGCTGTACGGAATCAATTACTTTTTTCTACACGAATGGGTGTTGTATCAAAGTTCGTGGATCGTCGCCACAGTAGGAGCGGTAACGGTTATATGCCACTTTTCGATAAGAATACGTGACGGCGCCGTTGACGAATACGCGCATAATTTTCACGGGGTACTTGAGCAAGAGCTTGATGAATACTTTAAGGATTCCGAAAAGAGACCGGTAAAAGTATTCAATTTCACTTCGGGAGCTTATGGGCTGGATGACACCACCGCAACAAAACTTGTTGCGGGCAATGACCAGACTCCCCGTTGTGAAAAATACTGTTGTGTAGCATTGTTATACAGTCCGGAAAAGCTATATGCTGTTTTCGGAAACATTGATCTGATAAACGGTGATATAAGAACAGAAAAGTTATCTCTGCCCTTAAACGAGATCGACAGCGTTGAACTGGTGGATCACAGCTTTACTAAAGCAATTAAAGGAAAGACAAAATACTGCGAGTGTTTTAAGATGTGCGTTAAGACCGCAACAGATACTTATTATTTCCATGTCCATAATGACGCAGTTACTGACGAAGCTATCGCAAAAATAACCAGAGCGGCGGAGAACAAAAAGCAATAAAACACAAAAAGGACGGTGCGCCGTCCTTTTTTCATACACAAATATGGATTTAACAAGGAAAAAATGATATAATTATGAAAATCTTCCAACCTTTTTTAATTCCCGTGTCTATATAAGTGAAAGCTTTCAACGAGGTATAAAACAAGTGAACAGAACAGATGCAGAGAAAATTATAACAGAATATCTGAAACCGATATTCGGTTTTGCGCTCAAGCGGTGTAAAAACGAGCAAGATGCGGAAGACCTTTCCCAAGAGATAGTACTTCGGTCATTCCGTGCACTTTTGCTGAATGAAGATATCCAAGATGCAAACAAGTTCATTTGGACCGTAGCCCATAATGCACTGAACAATTATTATCGCGATTCCGCAAAAAGCATTATTGGTGTGTCTGTAGACGAAATGGTAGATGTTATCCCCGATCCCGATGCGGAAATCATTGATGACGATAACACAGAAATTATTTTACGTTTGCAAAACGAGATAGGATATTTATCAAAGCTGCAACGAAAAATCGTTATTGAATATTACTTCAAAAACCGCAAGCAAGCGGATATTGCAAGGGAGCTGGATATTCCCCTCGGCACGGTAAAATGGCACTTGTTTGAAGCAAAAAAAGAACTTAAAAGAGGAATGGAAACAATGAGAAAAACAAGTGAACTTAAATTCAACCCCATAAAATTTTCACTTTGCGGCTTTTCTGGGTCGATGGGAACAAAAGGTAACGTAGGCAATTTCTTTCGTTCTCCTATTGCGCAGAACATTGCCTACTGCGTAAAAGACAACGCAAAGACTATTAATGAAATAGCTAACGAAATGGGAGTTTCTCCCGTATATGTGGAGAGCGAAGCCGAATATCTTGAAGAATATGGATTTCTTATAAAGCAGGGCGAAAAATATCTTATAAACTTTTTATTGGATGAGCCCGACGAGGAAACGGTCTCCCTAAAAAATGAAATGTACGAAAAGGCAGCGAAAATTTTTGCCAACGAACTGTACAACACCCTTTCTGCAAGTCCTTTACTGGACGACGATGAAATGGTCTGCTGTAACCGTATGGTAGGTATTAACGAAGAGAGAAAACATCCGATTTTCGAAAAGGACAAAAATTTTATACTTTGGGCACTTATTCCGTACATTGCAGCGCTCAGTGGTGAAAAACTGTTGGACGAAAAAGTAAGCTTTGAGGAAGCATATACTATTCGTCCGGACGGCGGCAAAAATATCTGCTATGCATCTGTTGGAAGCGATATTACACCTAAATACTTTGACAGCATGCAAAGATTTTGCGGACCGTGCTGGAACGGACTTAACAATCAATTTATGCTTTGGATGGTAGATTCTGAATGGAGTGAAAAGCGGGTTGATGAGAACTATAATTTGACCATTGGCAGGGATCTTACACTTTTCGACCGTTTTTTCAGAGACGAAGAGCTTTCTGATTACGAATATGCGTGTATGCATGAAAAAGGATATATGCGTAAATATGAGAACGAGCGCGGCAAATGGCTAACATTGCAGATAGTTTGGATAAGAAACCAAGAAGCGAAAAAGAAATTGCTTGAATTTGGAGATAAAATAAAAGAAAAACACAAAGCCGAGTTCGACGTATTGAAACAGTCTTATATAAACGCCGTTCTTGCCGCAACTCCCAAACATTTGTATAACGCACAGATGTACGGATTACAGCACATTTTCCACAGTGACGGCTGGTTTATACTCCATTGTTTGAAAGAACTTGTGAACAACGGAAAGTTAAAAACTCCAACTGAAGAACAAAGAAAATCACTAACTGCTTTGATAGCGCCTAACACTTAAAACAAAAACCGCCGGGAACTTTTTTCCGGCGGTAATTATTTACTCGTTGTACCAGTTTACCTGAAGTGAATCTGCCCAAGAATGCCATTTTTCAAATTCGAAGCATAACATATTGCTTTTATGAGAATCGCTGTTGAGAAGGACTTTACCGCCATTTTCGGTAATATATTTAAGCAATGTTTCTGAAGGATACGGTATATTCTTATATCCTCTTACAATTACTCCCGTGTTAATTTCAAAAGGAACGTTCAGTTTCAACAGCTTATCTATAGCATTTTGTGCCGCAGTTAAGTAACGAGGGCGGCTTTCATCAAACAGAGCATTATCGGAATTGAATTTTGTTATCAGGTCAATATGTCCGATAATATCGGTCTTATGCTCCGCCACCTTAACCACGGTTTCATAGTAAGCCTCTGCCAGCGCATACATATCTCCGCCAAAATGCTTATCTGCGGCGTCAACAAGGGTCTGTGCAGACAGATCTACAGGGATGTATTCCCCGCCCCACTTGATATAATGAGCAGAACCTATAACGTAATCAAAAGAGCTGACATCTATATCCGAATAAACATCAAGTTCTATTCCGCAAAGTATATCTATTTTATCTGCATATTTTACTTTAAGCTCATTTATTTCGCAAAAATACTTTTCGGTATCCGTAAGAGACATACAATATCCCCTATCAAACTCGGTATACGAATGGCCGGAAAAGCCAATACGCTTCATTCCCAAAGCAATTGCAGCCCGTACCGTTTCTTCAGCAGTACTTTTTCCGTCACAATATGTAGTATGAACGTGAAAATCCTGTAAAATCATAATATTCCTTTTAATTAAGGCGGCTGTAATAAGCCGCCTTTGTTAAATTATTTTGTTTCGGCTTCCTCGGAGAAGAAAGAACGTACAGTTTTTATATCGAACTTGGACATTTCCTCTGTGTTGACAACAACAGATTTAGACAGCTCGATCATATACTCGGTGAATTTTTCATCCAAAAGAATGGAACTTACGGTTTCGGTATACGCCTTGATATCATCATCGTCAAATTCAACGCGCTTAAAGATGAAATATCCGTAAGAGCCATAGGTATACAAGAAATAATCGCCAACGGCCGCATCATTCATCTGTTTTACCATATCCGAAGGAAGAGAAGTGTCGTTTTTGCTTATCACAAAGCCTTCGTAATACTCGTATTCTTTATCTTCAGGTTTTTGGAATTTTGCTTCGCCGCTTTCTATCTTGTCAAGAAGTGTCTGCGCCTGTTCCTTGATACGCTGCGATGACATCGCCGCTTTTACTTCGGAAACGATTTTTTCAAATTTGTCCGTGTCAAGTTCTTCCTTGACCATAAGGTGATAACCGTACTCTGTTTCAACAACTCTGATTTCACCTACTTCCATTTCGTAAGCAGCATCTTCAAACTCGCTTACCATGGTACCGTAAGTGAAGGTGTATTCAATATTGCTGTCCTCGTTATCGTCTTCGAAATCAGAAAACTCAGCTGTACCTGCCTGAATTGCCGCCAGATTAGCCTCAGCTTTTTCCTTCTTTTCCAGCTTTTTCTCATCACTCAAGCCTCTGGTGAGATACAAAATATGCTTTACGGTAACGTAATTGGAAAGGAAATATTCCTCTGCCTGCTCGGTTGTAATATCATCATAAACTATGGGTTTATTGTTTTCGTCTAAAGAGTTAAAGAAAATGTAATCATAGTTAAGATAATCAGAAAGATATTCTACTATCTCATCCTTACTTACAGCAAGAGTGCCGTCTTCAGCAAGATAATCGCGCATGACGTTGATATACTGATAGCAGTTAAGATATTCAACCAGCATATCGTAATCTGCGCCATACTCAGCGAGTTCAAGATTAAGAAGATCTTTGCTTCCCGCGCTCTTAATATAACTCTCAATCAGTGCATCTATCTCTGCAGATACACTTTCATCGGTCACAGTAAGTCCGTGCTCTTCGCAAAACTGCATAGCAATAAGCATGTTGCAAAACTCGGCTTCAACGTAATCTGCCCAAGTGAGATTATTTTTTTCATCATATATATCATCCCAGAACGAAGGTGTGGATGAAATATCCTTTCCAGAATAATAGTAATATTCCTCAATCGCTCTCTTCTCAATAGCGAGATGCAATGAATACATTGCACTGTTCAAAGATTTTCCCTCATAGGTAGCAACCACAGGGCTTTTTGAACAAGCGCAAAGGGACAACACCATAAGTACGCAAAGAAGCGCACACAATAATTTTTTAAACATTACAAGTTCCTCCAATAGATATGACCATATTATATTACAAAAATCAGCCGTTGTCTACACTGTTTTGCAGTAAATTTTTAAAGTTTTCAAGAATTTCGGAAACTGTGTCCAAAACGTCCTCGTTTGAATTGGGCCGATATGCAAAATGAGGCTTTCCACCCAAAGATAAAAGCATTCGTCCTCTGTATTTTGGCTCGGATGCAAGTATGGTGCAAGCACGAACATCAATACTTTCCTGGAAAAAGGAAATGAGACCGCGTTTTTGCTCAATAAGATTTATGCCGCAAGTGCAAGCACTGTTTCTTATGAGCGAAATACGCACCAAATTCCAGAGAGAAGGCGGTATATCGCCGAATCTATCCAGAAGTTCGTCGAGCAGATCGTCTCGCTCCTCTTCAGATTCAATACACGCAATCTTGCGGTAAACGTCTATGCGCATCTGAGACGAAGAGATATAGTCTTCGGGAATAAACGCATTTACCGCCATATCGACAGTACACTCGCGCTTGGGCATTTTGGGTCTGCCCTTCAGTTCATCAACAGCCTCTTCGAGAATCTTAACGTACAGATCATAACCGATAGCTTCCATTTGTCCGCTTTGCTCGGCGCCCAAGACATTGCCCGCACCGCGAAGCTCAAGGTCACGCATAGCTATTTTAAATCCGCTTCCGAATTCGGTAAATTCGCGTATTGCTTCAAGACGTTTTTCGGCAATTTCTTTAAGTATTGATCCGGTGCGATATGTAAAATACGCATACGCCTTTCTGGCAGATCTGCCCACGCGCCCTCTCAACTGATGAAGCTGGGAAAGACCCATGTGATCCGCATTTTCGATAATAAGTGTATTGGCGTTGGGAACGTCGATCCCCGTCTCTACAATGGTAGTGCAGACAAGTACGTCTATTTCCCCTCTCACCATATTCTCCCATATCTCGCCAAGCTCGTCCTTGCTCATTTTTCCGTGAGCGACCGCAATAACCGCATCGGGAAAAGCATCGTTAAGTTTTTTTGCGCAGGAGTGAATAGTTTCTACCACGTTGTGCAGATAGAACACTTGTCCGCCGCGACGAAGCTCGCGGCGAATCGCTTCGTGAACGACCGCATCGTCATGCTCAAGAACAAAGGTCTGTACCGGAATACGGTCCGAAGGTGCTTCTTCAAGAACAGACATATCCCTTATGCCGGATAATGCCATATTGAGAGTACGGGGTATAGGAGTTGCGGTAAGGGTGAGAACATCAACATTCTCGGCAAGTTGTTTGAGCTTTTCTTTATGAGTAACGCCGAATCGTTGCTCCTCGTCTATAATCAAAAGCCCAAGGTCCTTGAACTTAATGTCTTTTTGAAGTATTCGGTGTGTTCCGACTACAATATCGGTCTTGCCAATACGTAAATCTTCAATTGTCTGCGCCTGCTCCGCTTTGGTGCGGAAGCGGGACATCATGGAAACCTTTACGGGAAAGGCGCGGAAGCGGGACAGCATGGTCTGATAATGCTGCATAGCAAGAATGGTGGTAGGTACTAAAACAGCAACCTGCTTGCCGGACACCACCGCCTTGAAAGCGGCACGTAAAGCTACCTCGGTTTTTCCGAAGCCGACATCTCCACACAAAAGTCTGTCCATGGGAACAGTGCTTTCCATATCTTTTTTGATTTCTTCCGCCGCACGAAGCTGGTCGTCGGTTTCGTCGTAGTCAAACATGGATTCAAATTCTTCCTGCATCTCTTCGTCAGGAGGATATGCGTACCCTTCCTTTAGCTGACGGGCGGCATATAATTCTATAAGCTCTTTTGCAATATCCTTTGCGGCAGATTTTGCGCGGGCTTTGGTACGCTGCCATTCAGAAGTACCCATTTTTGATAGCTTTGTATTTTCGTTCCCGATATACTTTGACACAAGGTCAAGCTGGTTACAGGGAACGTACAACGTATCAGTTCCGTGATAACGTATCTTTATATAGTCTTTAGAAACACCTTCAACAGTGAGATTTGTTAGTCCCTCATATCTTCCTATACCGTGGTTCGCGTGAACTACAAGGTCACCTACAGTAAGGTCAGCATAGGATGTGATACGCTCGCTTTTAGTTACTTTCTTACGTACACGCTCTTTACGGCGTGCAGAAACGTTTTGCAGAGTATCTGTATCGGTATAAAGAATAAAATTAGCTTTAGGAAGCTCAAAACCGCATAAGGTCTGATTCTTATTAAGGGTTCCTACTCCTGCAAGCCCCTTGTGAAGCTCGCCGACAAAACGGTAACAACCTATGCTCCGTTCATTCAGCGCTGAAAGCATATTGTCTGCCGCGCGGTCACTTACAGTTAATATTAGCACATTACGCTTAAGCTCAACTGAATTTTTAAGATCGTCAGCAAGCAATTCCAAATTTGAAAGATAAGAATTAACAGCTTTTGTAAGAACAGTGTATTCCTCACGGTAATCAAACAGTTTATTTGCAGAAGAAAAATAATCGAGCGCCAGCGTTTTCTTGGCAACAAACGCGATTAACGCATCGATATCAATATGAGGAATATCGCTTCCGCTTGGCAGTATTCCGCTTTCGGCAAGGGATGCGAAAGTCTGCTCTGTCTGCCAGCAAAACGCCGCCGCGCGATCTTTTATTCTTGCGGTATTAACGGCAATTACTGCGAAATCCGAAAGGTAATCGAGAACGGTTGCCTTTTGCTCATAAACAAAAGATGCATATTTATCAAGAGCGGTAATGCGAATATGATTTTCGCAGTTATCCTTTTCTTTTACCAAAAGATCGCGAAGCTTTTCGCTGCCGTTGAATTTTTTAATCTGTTTGCCGATTTGTGCCGCTATATTTTCATACGCCAGATTATCGGGCAAAAGTTCGTATACGGGAAGGATATTCACCGAATCCGCATTCTCGTATCTGCGCTGAGAAGTTATATCAAAAAATCCGATAAGATCAATCTCATCACCAAAAAAATCGACGCGGAAGGGATTGGGATACGACGGAGAGAAAATATCAACTATTCCGCCTCGGACAGCAAACTGTCCCTCGCCCTCAACCTGTTCTGTACGACTGTACCCAAGAAGAGAAAGCCAGGACGCCAGCTGTGAAACCGACATTCTTTCACCGACATTGATCTGTAAAGTTATATCCTGCAATATTTCAGGCGGAATCGTATACTGCATAACCGCATCGGGCACAGTGACCACAGCATCAACATTACCATCAAGCAGTGCTGACAGCACGCCGATACGCTGCTGCTCGAATTCACGGGAATATCCCTTTACGTTATCAAAGACAAAATCCCTTGCGGGAAGAAACACTACCTTTTCCATATAACATTCCAATTCGGAACGAAGGCGCTGTGCTTCACGCTCATCAGGCATTATTATGAGAAGTTTTTTATTTATTTCACGGGAAAAAGCCGTGCAGAAAAGAGGGCGAGCGGCGTCGCATACCCCTGTTGCAACGCACGGAACCCGTCCCTTTTTATAGCCCTCGACGAGAGCGCAAAATTCATTATCAAGTAAAAATTGTGATAAAATGGTATTCATTGTTAATTAAAAAGATTCATTGCTTTATCGGTATCGCCGGAAATGATAAGCTCAACGGCTTTATAAACGTCGTCAAATCTATCGCACACCTTCTTGAATTCCGCAGGCGAAAAGGACGAAAGCACCCAATCAGCCATATCGTAATCGGGATGAGGCTTTTCACCAACACCTATCTTTACGCGCGGAAAATCCTGAGTACCAAGATGCTCGATCAAGGATTTGATACCGTTATGACCGCCCGCACTTCCTTTTCTTCGGATACGTAAAGTCCCAACCTCGATGGCGCAATCATCAAACAAAACAATTATATTACGCGGAGGAACCTTATAAAACTTTGCGGCGGCGGCAACTGCCTCTCCGGAATGATTCATATATGTTTGCGGCTTCATCAAAAGCACCTTTTTACCGCAAAGTTCAGCTTTACCGCAAAGAGCCATGTGCTTTAGAGATTTTATCTTGCAACCGCATTTCTCGGCAACTCTGTCAATAGCTCTGAATCCGGCATTATGCCTTGTGTTATCATAACGCGGCTCGGGATTTCCGAGACCCACGATAATATATTCGACTCCTCCGGTTAAAAAAAGACCCATAGGATATTCCTCCTTCGGTCAGTAAGTTTATATCTTTTCAACCGATTTGTCAAGTCATAAAATATTAATATGTAATAAAGTTTGAAAAAAGTATAGACAAAATGGAATTTTGTGTTATAATATATCGGATAAATAAAATTATGGAGGTTACACATGGCAGAAAAAAAGTATGTCTATATGTTTTCAGAGGGTAACGGTTCGATGCGGGAATTGCTTGGCGGTAAAGGCGCGAACCTGGCAGAGATGACAAATCTCGGTCTGCCCGTCCCCCAAGGCTTTACAATTTCAACTGAGGCTTGTACCCGTTATTATGATGACAATCGCAAGATCGGCGAGGATATAAAGGCTCAAATTCTTGAATATATCGGAAAGATGGAACAGGTTACCGGCAAGAAGTTCGGTGATAAGGAAAATCCCCTTCTGGTTTCCGTAAGATCCGGTGCTCGTGCGTCTATGCCCGGTATGATGGATACTATCCTTAACCTCGGTCTCAACGAAGACGTTGTTAACGTTATTGCTGAAAAATCCGGCAATCCTCGTTGGGCTTGGGATTGCTATCGCAGATTTATACCTATGAATTCCGACGTAGTTATGGAAGTCGGCAAAAAATATTTCGAAGTTCTCA
>JAZSIT010000074.1:0-11637 GCA_045533895.1 Eubacteriales bacterium | reverse complement strand
GGCGAAGCTGTAGGCGGTATCCACGGCAAGAACAGACTTATGGGCAACTCCCTGCTTGATATCATAGTATTCGGCAGAATCGCAGGTAAGAGCGCAGGCGCGGCTTGCAAGAACGTAACCGTTGGCAAGCTTACTCTTGATCATATCGCTAAGTTTGAAAAAGAGATAGCAGACGCAAATATCGAAACCGATACTGTTTCTCCCAAACTTCTTCCTAATTACACCAATCAGGCAGATATTTAATTGTTGGGGGAGGCTTCTTAAATGAATTTATTCGGCGGAGTAATCCCGATTACAGGTATTACATTCTTTATGTTTATTGTTTTTGCCATCATTGCCGTTGGGTTTATGCTTGGCAGAATCACCATCAAAGGCGTATCTCTCGGTGACGCGGGCGTATTTATCATCGCTTTGCTTGTCGGCTGCCTGTTTTACGGTCAGATAAGTAATCAGCTTTCCATTACGGTAACCACCGATTACCCTACTGACCACGCTGAATTCGTAGAGTATTACGAAAAACATGCCGACGCAAAACTTACCGAAGAAGAGCTTGCTTCCATCACATTAAATGAAGACAAGAGCAACGAAAAAGACGTTCAAAAGGCACAGATTGCGCTGCTGACGAATGCAGGCATAAACGTGCAGAAGACGGTCAACTATGCTGACAAAGCGTTAAAGATCGTTGAAAGTCTTGGCCTTATACTCTTTGTTTCCTCGGTTGGCTTTATCGCAGGTCCCAAATTTTTTGGAAATATGAAGAAGAACTTTAAGTCCTACGTTTTGCTTGGATTTGTCGTAATTCTTGCAGGCGGTCTTTCTGCAGTTGCATGTATTTTGTTCGGTAGATTTACCGGAGTTGCAAGCAATAACGATGAGTTGACCGCAATGGTTGTCGGTCTCCTTTCGGGCTCCTTAACCTCCACTCCCGCGTTTTCGGCAGCAAAATCTACCGTTGATGCAATTTACGAGAGTGCCGTTTCGGTTGGCCACGGTATTGCTTACATTTTCGGCGTTATCGGCGTTGTTCTCTTTGTACAGATCGTACCTAAGATGATGAAGGCCAATATGGCAGATGAAAGAGCGAAGCTTACCGTTGTTGAAGATGGAAAGGCAAAGAAAAAGTTTGAAGGAAAGCTTTTTGAGCTGGACGGACACGGATTTGCAGTATTTTCTCTGGCGGCTATACTCGGTATCTTCATAGGTATGATAAAGATACCCCTTTCCGCAAAGGGACTTGGCGGAACATGCTTTTCGCTTACCACCACCGGCGGATGTCTGTTGACTGCGCTGATCTTCGGTCACTTTGGCAGATGCGGCAAGATAAACCTTATGCCTAAGGAAAGCACCCTGAAGATATTTAAAGAACTCGGATTACTGCTCTTCCTTACCGGCGCAGGTATTTCCGGCGGTGACGGATTCTTTGAAATGTTTGACGTGCAATACTTCTTCTACGGAGTATTCATGACCATCGTTCCTATGATCATCGGATTCCTCTTCGCAAAATATGTGCTGAAACTGAGCCTGCTCAACAATTTGGGCTCTCTGACCGGCGGTATGACTTCCACCCCCGCTCTGGGAACACTGATCAACACAGCAGGTACTGACGACGTAGCATCCGCTTACGCCGCAACCTATCCTATCGCTCTTATCGCGGTAGTGCTTGTTTCACAGTTTCTTATTATACTTTTCTAAGTAAACACATATAATCGCCCCAAGAAGCCAAAAGCTTTTTGGGGTGTTTTATATTAAGCAGGAAATACAGTTGACAAAAAAGCAATAATGTGATAAAAATATATTGGTGCTTGTTATACTTGCATCACAGTTAACATCTACATAAACAGCCAAGTAATTACCCATTAAGGAAGGAGATTTGATATGGCTATAAGTGTTATTTCCGGCATTGCGATAGTCGCTTTAGTTTTAGCGCTGGGCGCGGCGTGTGTTTTCTTTTACAAAAAAGGAAACAAAGCAATGGTCACTACATCCGCAATTATTTGCGTAGCTTTGCTCATAACAATGGCTATAGTTCCCATGAGCTTCCACACCGTTGAAACCGGTGAAGTAGTTGTTGTTAAATATCTGGGTGAAGCGAAATACGTCCGCACCGCAGGTACATATTTTGACCTTTGGATAACCAACAAGTGCGAAAAGTACGATGCGAAGGTACAAAATGTTGAAATTATAACCGCTGCTTACTCCAGCGACGCGCAAACGATGGATATTGCGATGACCCTTCAGTACCAGATAATGACCGATAAAGTCATTAATATCGCACAACAGTACGGCTCCCTTGACGTACTTCAGAGCCGCATTCAATCCATTGCTATAGAAAAGACAAAATCTGTTCTCTCTTCCTACAAGGCTATGGATATTATTTCCGACCGAGCTTCCATGTCTCCCGAGGTTGAAGACGCTATCAAGAGCGCTATAGCCGAGGATTATCACGTTACCATTGCAACGGTAGTACTCACAAACATCGATTTTTCCGATGCTTTTGAAACTGCAGTTGAGGACAAGATGATAGCAGAACAAAAACAGCTTCAGGCAGAATATGAGAATATGACAAAGGTTGCCGCCGCAGAAGCGGAAGCAAAAGCGGCTGTTCAGAAGGCTGAAGGTGAGGCAGAAGCAAAGCTTATTGCTGCTCAGGCAGAGCGTGAGGCGCAAATCGAATTTGCACGTGCAGAAGCAGAAGCTATTCAGCTTAAATCCGTTGAGATCGCAAAGGCGCTGGGCTTTACCGTAACCGAAAACACGGTTACCGACGATGAGGGACTTGAACTGATCGAATACGTTATTGATTTCACAGGTAAGAGCGCAAGCGAAATAGCGTTGATCACCGATTACCTCAAATACGCCGAATACCTTGCAAAGTGGGACGGCAAGCTGCCCGAAGTTATGGCAGGCGAATCCGCAACCATAATGATTCCCGCAAACACCAATACGGAGAACTGATAAAAACAAATATGTTATTCTTAAAGGACTGTACAAAAGCAGTCCTTAAATTATTGACAAAAAGGCTATTCTATGGTAAAAATATATGTGTATACAAACACTTTACCAAGAGGTGATATCTGTATGAATATAGGTCTGGTGCTTTCCGGCGGAATGGCAAAAGGTGCATACCAGTTAGGTGCACTCCGAGCCATACGCGAATATATTGACCCTAAAGATGTTAAATATATCAGTGCCGCTTCTATCGGCGCGCTAAACGCTTATGCCTATGCGTCCGATAATATGGAAGTTGCGGCGTTTATGTGGCATTCGGTTAACCTTACACACAGCAGAATACTGCTGACCACCCTGCTCCGCAGTGATTTCCTGCCCGAAGTAATACGCAGACTTTCTAAAAAGGATGCACATTGTGAAAAGTTTTATCTCCCGCTTATAAATTTAAGAACGCGCAGCGTGGCTTATACAGACATTTCAGATATGAGAAACGAAGAATTGCGGGAGCATCTTAACGCCGCAATCTCCATGCCTGTAATTACCTCGCCTGTAAATATCAACGGTCTGAACTACTATGACGGTGCTACGGTTGATAATATCCCCGTATACCCGTTAATGAAGCTGAATCTGGATTATATAATCTGTATTCACTTTGATGAATACAATTATACTTTTGAATCCCAGTATTTTGACAACAAAATCGTAAAGATAAACTTTGAGGGAGAAAAAAGCATTTCCGATTCCATTTGGTTTGTACGTAACGATATTAAGGATATGGAGAAACAGGGATATATAAAGGCAAAGGCGATTATGGATTTTGTTTTTGCAGACGGATCTCAAAACCTTGAGAGCATTTATTCCAAAATCGAAGCATTGAACGCTATAAACACCAGAAGGATACACCGCTCTACTGCCGATGTAATCCACGATAACTACGAAAAGCTGAAAAAATGGCTTACTAAAAAGAAGATTGTTGAATAACGGAGGGCATTATGCTGAAGAAAATACCCAAGAGAATTAAAACCATACTCCTTTGCGGAACACTTGCCTGCGGTGCTGTTGCAGGCGCGGCTATCGGTATAATGCTATACCAAGTCGTTAAAGAAATCGAAGAGAGAATCAAATCCTCATTAAAGCTCTCCAACCTTTTGGGAAAGCTTCCCAAAAAGCTTCCTTTCAAGAGAAAGAGATAAAACAATGGAACTTAATATAGTTAGCTTTAACACCCAGCATTGCCGCAACTTTATAAGCGAAAAAATTGACTACCAAAAGGTAGCCGATATGCTTAAAAGCTTTAACGCAGATATTATCGGTCTTAACGAAATGCGCGGTGAAGGCACTTTGGAGGGGTATGAGCCCCAAATGGAGATCCTTGCCGGACTTATGGGATATCACTATTACTTCGCGCCTGCAATTTTGGTTGCGGGCACAAGTCTTTACGGCAACGGACTCCTTTCACGTTTTCCTATAAAGAGCGCCGAAAAGATAATGATACCCGACCCTGCGGAAAGAACGGGTAACAGTCATTACGAGACAAGATGTATTATAAAAGCTGTCGTTGATGTGGCAGACGGACTTACCGTTATGGTTTCCCACTTCGGTCTTAACGATGATGAACATGTGAACGCCGTCAACACCCTCTTACCCGCGCTGGAAGAAAAGAAATGTGTTTTCATGGGCGACCTTAACACCAGACCCGAAGATGCGATACTGGACGGTATACGCGCCCGTATGTTTGACACTGCGGAGGTTATAGGCGAAGAAAAGCTTTCTTATCCTTCAGATAATCCCTATGAAAAGATAGACTATATTTTCACATCCCGTGATATTGAGGTCACTTACGCTGATATTCCCAATATTGTTGTTTCAGACCATAGACCTTACATAATTAAAATAGACCTATAACGAAAAGCGGCTTCGCATTATGCAAAGCCGCCTTTCTTTTTTCAAAAAGGAGTGAGAGTTTATTCGGCGTCGACAAGTCTATCCTTAAGGATAGCGTTGACGTAATCGGAAATAGCCTGAGAGCCGCTTAACTGGCAAGGCTCGGAAATTTCATCAAAACCGCCGCCGAAGTGAGTCTGGCAATTATCCTGATATGCATCAGCGCCGAAACGGAGTGCGGAAACGCGGTTTGTTCCGTGAAGACCTTCCATACCCATAAAGAATACCGCTACACGGTAATTGGAAACGTTGGCAAATTCCTCACCGCTTATATGACGGTAATCGGCACTGTGGAGATATACCTTAAATTCCTCCCAAAGACCTTCAAGATCTGCAACTTCCTTGGCATCGGTATCACCTTCAAGGCGGAGACGGGCAACAAGCTCCTCGGAATTCATATCCCAAAGCTCAATAACAACAGACTTACCATCGGTATCGTACTTTACGTTGTTAAGATTTTCAGGAATAAGTCCGTCGGGATAAAGCTCAACGATAGCGTTTCTGTCACCGCAATTAACAGACTCAACATAATTGATATAGGTCTGACCGCTGAAAATAAACGCACCGCAGGAATATTTGGACAGCAGCGCTGCATTATCCGCCACAGAATATTCATTTTCACCGGGAACAGGATCTCTGAAATACTGCGATGTAGCATACGCAAGCATCCAAAGATCGGGTTCTTCAACTTCCATATCCGCAAAAACGGTTTTCTGTCCAAAACGTTCGTATACTGCGGAGGTAAGCACCTTTATACGTGTATAGGTAGCTCTCCAGATATCGCTTTCCAAATCAAAGGAATACTCGTTTGTTCCGTAATCAAGACCGCCGAAGCAGTTCTTATATTCCTCAGAGGAATAAAAACTTACTCCTGGATAATTTGCGGTAACACCGTCAAGATCTGTAACGGTTACCATATCGTATTCGTTAAACAATTTGAGGGTATCATCAATGATAAAGAGGATATCCTCTGCGGAGAGAACAAACCATTCGCCGTTTTCTCTGCGTGTAACAAAATCTGCTATCTGCTCTGCGGAATAAATGCTTACGGTTTTTTTACCGTCAATTTCCGAAACAAAGGAATACTGTCCGAACTTACCTGCCAACTGTTCCTGAGAAACGGGAGCAGAGGTATCGGTAATGCCGGGAAGCTCAGTACCATCTGTCGGAGGCGCAAGCAGATCGCTTACATCGGGAGCGGGCGACTCAGTGCCCACATCTTTTGTTTCCGGTTCCGCCATACCCATAAGCATAAGTCCGCCGGAAAGGATGCAGACCGCCAGCAGCAGAGACAGCGCGGAACGTAAAAAGAGACGTTTGCTGAATTTCATGCGTTTTACCTTCTTTCTTTTTGGTGTGTCTTTATTATAAAACGCTTATGTTATGGAGTTGTAATGGAGTTATCGGGAAGTTGTAAAAGAGTTGTAAAATATAGATAAGCGGTTGTTCCTTTATGTAAAACCGATTCAAAAGCCAGTTCACCGCCATGTGCCTCTGCAATACGTTTACATAAAGCGAGACCGAGCCCTGTACCGCCCTCTGCACGTGAACGGGAGTTATCTGTACGATAAAAAGGCTCGGTAATATGTGCAAGCTGTTCTTCTGTCATTCCGATACCGTTATCGCGGATATACAAACTTATTACGCCGTCTTTATAATTTGTCCCTACGGTTACTTTTCCGTTTCCTCTGCAAGCCTTTACAGCGTTTTCTATAAGATTGGATAATAACATATCCAGAAGTATTTCGTCGCCGTTAACAGTAATCTCATCGGCTTCGCACAAAAGCTCAACGCCTCGGTCTTTTGCACTGCGGTAAAGACGTGCGCAGGTGCGGTATGCAAGACCGCGCAAGGAAACGGGAGCAATATTTATACCGTTTTCGCGGATGAAAGCAGAATCGAGAAGCACTTCGCTTATATCCTTAAGACGCATAGTTTCGGACATTATATACTGCGCCGCGTCAACGCGCTCTTCGTCCGAAATACGGGCACTGCTGATATATTCCGCATATCCGTGAATAGCGGTGAGCGGAGTGCGCATTTCATGGGCAAGGTTATCCAGCATACGCTGTTTGCGGTCGGCGGTGTCCTTTAATTCACATATCTGTCTTGATATCTTGTCCGCCATCACGTTAAAATCCTTCGCCAGCGCGGAAACTTCATCGTCTCCCCTGTCATCGGCGCGAACATCAAAATCACCTTTTGCAATATCTCCGGTAACAGTGCGAAGCTTAACAAGAGGCAGATACAGCTTGCGTAATATTAAATACAGTACTACACCAAGTAAAAGAGATGCGGCAAAGGAACCGATTACAAACACAGCACAAAGACGCCTGAACTCTGTATCAAGATAAGAAACATCCTTTGCATAAATTAGTGTCTGTGTTCCCTCACAAACAGAACGGCTTATAATTATATAGCGCTTCCCATCCAGCTTACCGCCGGACATTTTTCCTTCATCGGGAATATGCAGTCCCTCGGGCAGAGCCGAATACGTAGTCTCTCCGCCGGACACAAACATGAGTTTAATATTCTTTTCACTGTAAAACTTGCCGTATGCTGTCTGTAATATCTTCGTACTTGAAGCACCTGCATAATCGTAATCGGCTTCAAAAGCATCAATTATACTGTTTATTTCAGCGAGACAAACGCTTTCTGCCGCTTCTATATTGTTTTGGTATGTATACATCGCCAGCGCGAAAACACCGCTGTTAAGAAACACCAAAAACAATATAAAGGTTAAAAGAAAAGTCCGCTCAAAAAATTTCATTCTCATATTTCAAACCGATAACCGACCTTGAACACAGTCTTTATCCTATCCTTTAAGCCTAATTTATGACGTATCTGTTGAACGTGAACATCTACGGTGCGGGTATCTCCGCAGTAATCGTACTCCCATACTTTTTGAAGTATCTTTTCACGGGAAAGAGCGAGATTTCTGTTTGTGATAAGAAGTTCCAGCAGAGCAAACTCTTTTGGGGTCAGAAAGACATCTACACCGTTTTTGCATACTTCTCTGCTTTTGAAATCGATAACAATATCGTCAAAAGAAAAAGTATTGTCATCCCTCATAGTGCGGCGCAAAACAGCCTGAACACGTGCGATAAGCTCCGGCATTTCAAAAGGTTTAATTATATAATCGTCCGCACCGAGAGAAAGTCCTTGAAGTCTGTCCTCAAGCCCCGTCTTTGCAGTAACGAAAATAACAGGCACGCTGTTTTGCAGCTTCATAATATCAAAACCGGAAATTCCCGGAAGCATTACGTCCAGAATTACAAGGTCCGGCTGTTGATTTTTAATCATTTCCAAACCTTGCACTCCGTCATAGGCCGATATGCAGTTGTGTCCCACCAAGGTCAGATTTTTACATATAAGCCTGTTTATAGGCATCTCGTCATCTACCACAAGTATCTTTGCCACGGTGTATTCCTCCCTTTTTCTATTATTTTTTACATTATAACAGACGAATGTTATGAAGTTGTAATGAAAAGAAAATATTTTTATGTTTTTTTATCATGATAACAACAAAAATCACCTCGCGGAAAACGAGGTGATAAAATATTACTTGCGTATCCTTCTCATAATAATACTGCACAAAATAACTGCAAAGATAACAACTGCAGAAACCGTAATCAAAATTACAGTTTGCTTTTGTTTTTCCGCCCGGGCAAGCTCTTGGTTGCGGGAAAGTTCATCGCGGTATGATTCCTCCAACCCTTTGGATTCCTCGTGGTAACGGGACTGCTCTTCAAGACGGGATTGCTCTTCGTTTAAGGAATTCTCTATATATCGGGATTCTTCCTGCCGGGAAAGCTCGTCGGCAATAGATTGCTCAAGTCTCTCCTGCTCTAATTTTTCCTGCTCGGCGTATGTAATGATATTTTCAAACATATCGTTTTTATTTACGTCTTCACCTACCGAGGAAAAATATAATCCGAACTCGCAGGGGTTGTATGTTTTAATCTCCGAAGCCTTAGTAATACTGTTTCCCTTTCCGTTTATCCAATCGGTAAACCAAGTATACTGCTGTGAAAGGTGGCAGGGATAGCCGTATTTTTGTGTTACCTGAAAAGCAGTGAGACCGTCAAAACAATCTCTGGGTGTATCGTAATCCATATTGATAGGGTTTTCATCATATAAATGGAAATACGCTTTTTTTATTTCCCACACACCGTATGTATCGGCAGAATCGGGATACTCGCTTTCGTCTCCGCTAATCATAATTGCTTTTGCCAACAGATCTGCATATACCATATGCATTCCGTGGCCGTACTCGCCGTCAAAATCGTGGCCCACAACTACAAGGGGCTTGAAACGGCGTAATTGCTCTGTAACAAATCCCAAAAGCTCCTCACGGGTAGTGCCAAGCTTTTCGTAGTGCTTATATGTCTGCTCCATATCGTCGATACGAAAATCGGCGTATGTGCCAAAAACGGGATATGCGGTAACCCCCACCGCCCAAAGTCCGTTAAGCATTTCGTGAACGCGCCCTTCGGTCAAATTACGGTGGTCAGTAAGATACGCGACCTGCACGCGGTACCCCTCGTACCACGCATAATGAGGTAAAAGCCCCGCAAAGAAAAGCTGGTCGTCATCTCCGTGGGTGGCGAAGAGTAAAAGGTCGGTTTTGTTTTCAAGGGGAGGAAGCCATTTCTGAACAAAAGATGGAGTCTCTCCCGCAGTGAACACGTATATCTCGCTTAACTTCACACTGTTTTGAAAGCCGACGGTAACTGAAGTGAGGATTTTGCCAAAAAGCGCGGTAATATCAATATATTCGTGCAAAAAGCCGTATTCCCCCACAGTAACGCTCTCGCCGCTGTCGTTATCAGTAACAGTATACTCACCGGGAGAAATCGCAAACATTATGTAAAGTGAGCCGATGCCGCCGCTATGTTCGAAGGTAAGAGATGTGTTTTCGGAAAGTGTCTTGTACGTGCCGTCCTTTCCGTCGAAAAGAAAAGCAGTGTCGCCCGTACTGCTTGAAGATACAAATGCATCTGCGCCAACATCTTCCGCCTCTCCCTCTGCAAAAGCAAGAAAAGAAAAAGACGCGAGCAAAAGCGCGCATATTAAAATTGCTGTAAAAATTGTTATCTTTTTCATTCTCCCGCCTCCTTTATGGGAATATAATACAGTAAACACAGAAAAAAGTCAACAAGCACTATGTTTTTCGGTGTTTTTTAATATTGAAAAAATATGGAATGAGTGGTAAAATTCCACTTTAGAAATATTAAATCTTAAAAGGTATTTATGATAACCGCAATAATTATTGCTTTGCTGACCTGCCTTGCGTTTATATGCAACATTCTTATAAAGCCCGCAATTAATATTAAGGGAAAAAGCTACAGCATATATTGGATTTTCCCTCTTTTGGGTGCTATTGCGATGCTGTGCTTCGGTGTTATAACGCCTACACAGCTTGTTGACAGTCTTACTGCAGACAGCGAGATAAACCCTATAAAGATACTTATACTGTTTTTTTCGCTTACACTTATGTCCGTGCTTCTTGACAGCGCAGGTTTTTTCCGTCTGCTTGCTTCAAAGACACTCTCTATGGCAAAGCACAGCCAATGGGCGCTTTTTGTTTGTTTGTATCTTACCGTGTCTGTGCTGACAGTCTTTACCTCCAACGATATTATAGTTCTTACATTTACTCCCTTTATTTGCTATTTTGCACACAATGCGAAAATAGACCCGATTCCATATCTTTTCGGCGAGTTTGTGGCGGCAAACACATGGAGCATGGCTCTTGTTATCGGTAACCCCACCAATATATATCTTGCGTCAAGCGCGGGAATAGATTTCGGCGGATACATAAAGGTCATGGCGCTTCCCACACTTTTTGCGGGGATATGCTCTTTCGGTGTGCTTTGTCTTATTTTCCGTAAAAAACTGTCTATGCCCATGAATGCAGAGCAAAAGGAAAAAACAGAATACAATATTCCCCTCATAATTATCGGCGGAACACATCTTGGCGTTTGCATACTGTTCATGGCGTTCTCTTCTGTAATAAACGTGTCCATGTGGCTCGTGTCCGCTATCTGCTTTTTAAGCCAGTATATATGCTCATTTGTATATTGCTCTTTCAGGAAAAAGCTTATGTATATCGGCGAATCCTTACGCAGAGCGCCCATAGTCACAGTTCCCTTTGTAATTTCGATGTTCACATTGGTGCTGGCATTGGTAAATACCGGTGCAACAAGCGAAATAAGCCGTTTTTTGACCGCAGGCGAAAGTATTATCAAATGCGGCGTAAGCTCATTCCTTTGCTCTAATTTTATTAACAATATCCCTATGAGCGTGCTGTTTTCTGCCTTGGTGGGCGAAAATATTGGCGCGGTATATGCATCGGTAATCGGCTCGAATTTGGGCGCGTTTTTAACACCTGTCGGTGCTCTCGCAGGAATAATGTGGACGGGAATGCTCAAAAACCACGGCGTAAAGCTGTCCTTCGCCCGCTTCTCCCTCTACGGCATTGCTATCTCCATACCCGCACTTTTAGCGGCATTGGCAGGCTTGTGTATAATATTATAAACTCATATAACGCAAAAATCACCTCATAACGAGGTGATTTTTTAATATTAATCAACAGTATTGCAGTACTCTGCTTTTCCGGTCATATAAACACGCCGATCAGAGCAGACACGTATGACAAGGTCGCCCTTTGCAAGAGTTACGGTAATATCTGTATCAGGGTCGCAATAGCCTAAGTCGGAGGCCAAGCGGTCTTAGGAGACAAAG
>JAZSIT010000170.1:0-9445 GCA_045533895.1 Eubacteriales bacterium | reverse complement strand
ATGCCGGAAGAGGACCTTTACCGCACGGCGCTGGATAATATGAAGCCAAACTCCAACGGAAGCACCTACGGTGACCGAGAAGCGCTCCTTGAGTGGCTGAAAGAGACCGACAAAGAGTGTGATTATTTCGTGCTTTCTCTTGACCAGCTCTTAAGCGGCGGATTGGTATCATCCCGTTGGCTTAAAAACACAGATCTTACCTTTGAATATGAAGTTGCCGACACTATTATTTCACTTGCAAAGAACAATACCGTAGTATTGTTTGATACTGTAATGCGCCTCGCTTCTACGGTAAACTACCAAGGCTACCAGATGGACGAATACAACAATCTGCGTTCATACGGTTCGGTTGCAAGGAAGACATTAAGCGGAAACAATCTTACTGTTGATAATATTATCGCAGGATACAAATATGGTACCGACGGCAAGGAAGTATCCACTCCCCTTTCCGAAAAGGATATTGACGGATATCTTGCTTCACGGGCAAGAAAGCTGAAACTTATTGACTACATACTTTCTCAGTCTCTTGATGACATCGAGTACTGTTATATCGGTGTGGACGATTCTTCTACAACAACAAATATTCAAACAAACGAGATAAATTATATTTCAAATAAGCTGGAAAGTAATGGAATGATATACGCCGGTACTGACGAATTGGGCCTTATGGGACTTACCCGTATAGTTACCAAGCTTTACGGCACGGCAGAGGTCGGTGTTACCTATTTCGGCGGCGGTGAGAACCAAATTGCCGATGGATTTGATTTCGCCACCCTAAAATTTGAACTTGAAAACCATATAAAATCCCTTAACTGCAAGGTCGTAAAGAGCGGAAACGGAGATCTGCAGGTACTTTGCTTTACGCAAGGCGCAACTCCCGCAACTGCAAAACAGCTTGTCGATAAAGCTGAAGAATATATAAAAAATCAGGTACCTGTTATTATTATCGATCCAAACACCAACACCGGCAGCTTTTTGGAAAAGGAACTGCTTAAGCGCAACTTCCCGCTCGCAATGCTTTTGGGTTATTCAAACTGGAATACGGCTGCAAATGCGCTGGGAATTGCACTGTCCAACGGTATTTCACGATACTCATATCTTGCCAACTGCTCGGACATTACCGAGGAAAGCCACTACGGTTTTCTGCAGACAATTGCCTTTGGCTGTATGAAGGATATTTCGTACAAATATTTCGGTTTCGCTATAGAAAAACCAGACGCAAGCGGTAACGGAAGCTACAATCATATTCTTAAAATGATAAACGATTCCGGTATTATAACCGACCTTTCATCTTATAAAGTTACCTCCCACGGAGAGGTAAAAGCTGATAACTTCAGATATCCTTGGGACAGAACCTTTGAAATGGTGTGCGACGTTATGGTTGAAGGACACGTTACCGGAATTATCGGAGATATTAACGACGACAGGCAGATATGTATTAACGATTACCTTTTTGCAAAGAGAATTATAGAAAATACATATTCTTCCGATAGCGACGCGACTCTCCGCGCAGATACGGACAGCAACGGAATTATTGACCAAAACGACACGGCAAACATAAAGGATATGTATTTGAACAAATAAAATTAAGCACTTGCAGAAAAAATAAACTGCAAGTGCTTTTTTTAATAAATCATTTTAGGATATTCGCTTTTTAGAGCGTTATATATTTCCTTTTGCATCTTGATGACAGAAGTTCTTACGCCGTTCAGATATTCTTCTTTAGTGCATTGTTTTCTTGACTCATCGCTTATATGGGTATAAAGTATTCCGCGCGAGGAGTTGACTACTGCACCGAGTCCGTCAGCATTAAAACAAGGCAGGATATCCCTCGCAGTACCGCCTTGAGCGCCGTAACCCGGTACAAGAAGATAACTTAGGGGCATCAGCTTTCTTAATGTCGCTGCCTCTTCAGGATATGTTGCACCCACCACCGCACCAATGGAAGAATAACCGTACTTCCCTACGAAAGATTGCGCATTTTCATCAACATATTTCGCAATACTTTGGCTAACGGTAAGACCGCTTTTTGTAATAACATCCTGTATTTCGCCGGAAGTTGAATTTGATGTCTTAACCAATACAAATATTCCCTTGTTGTTATCTTTGCAAACAGAAACAAAAGGTTCTATGCTTTCACTGCCCAAAAAGGGAGTTACCGTAAGGAAATCCGAATCAAAAGTCGGAACACGTGTGCCGTCAAGCGTTTCCACAGTGCCAAGATGGGCATCTGCATAGGCTTTCGCGGTGTTTCCTATATCGTTTCGCTTTGCATCGGTAATTACGATAAGTCCTTTTTCTTTTGCGTAGGCTACCGTTTTTTCAAACGCGAAAATACCGTACGAACCGTATTTTTCGTAAAAGGCGATCTGCGGTTTAACTGCAGGAACAAAGGGCGAAACGGTATCGATAATATCGCGGTTAAACTCAAATATAGCCTGCGCAGCGGAACGAAGTGGATTTTTATTGTTATCCTGAATTTTCTTATAACATGCGGGAATTTTGCGCAAGTCCGGGTCAAGCCCCACAACGATAGGGTTTTTGGTCGTAATAATTCTTTCTGTCAAAAGGTCTGCAATATTCACAGGTTATGCTCCTTTGTAAGAGGCGAGATATTGTTTTAGCTTTTCTGTTTGTTCGCTTGGAGTAATCACACCGTTTTCCACAGCATTCATTATATCCTCTGCACAAATTATCGGGTAAATCTTCACACCGTATGTTTTTTCGATCATGTGTTTTGCAGAGTATGACGTGTTTTCCGTTTTCTCCATTCTGTCAACACATACAACTATGGTTGACGGATACATACCTGTCTTTTTCTTTATCCTGTCAAGAGTTGCGCATATTGTTGCGCCTGAAGTAAAGGTATCGGTCATCAGCGTAATTTCGCCTTGTATTGTATCTTCCTTTACAGCATCTAAACTTATTAGATATTGAGTGTCAATTCCGTATTTATTAAACAGTATCATGGATGTTGACACCAAAAGCGGAATATCATTATCGTAAACGCCTATAAGACAATGGGCTTTTATTGAATTTTCACGGATACACTCCGCATAAAATTCGCCCAGTTTTGATATTTGATTCCCCCTGCGGTAATATCCACTGTGTATGAGGTACGGCGATATTCTCCCGCTTTTTAACTTAAACTCTCCAAAACGCAACATGCCGTTATCTACCATAAAGCGTATTACCCGTTCTTTGTAATTTAGGGAATCAAGCTTATACCCGAAAAGCTCGTCAATAGTAATACCGAAATACCTTGCGATTATAGGCAGTATCGAAACATCCGGAACCGAAAGATGCGTTTCCCATTTACTGACGGATTGTGAAGAGACGGATAACGCCATCGCCAATTGTGTTTGGGTTATATTTTTGCTTTTTCTTAATGCACGAATTTTATCACCGATCAACATAACTGCACCTCTATGTTTAATAATTACATTATATCATATGTACGCAAACTTTCAACTTACAAAACGTAGAGTTTTGTACAACCAAACAGAGAAAAGGACGAGAATATTTCTCGTCCTTTTGTTATCGGAGTGATTTTTTTCGGGGTCCCCAAAAATGCGCATGCATTTTAGGGGTGTCTCTTACAGCCCGTCTGCAATTTCGTAAATAAGTTTTTCTGTCTTTTCCCAGCCGATGCAAGGATCTGTAATAGATTTACCGTAAATATCGTTATCGGTTATCTTCTGGCATCCGTCCTCGATATAGCTTTCGATCATAAGACCCTTTACCATTTTGCAAAGGTCTGCAGAGCATCTGCGGGTATGCATTACGTCTTTGGAAATGCGTATCTGCTCAAGATACTGCTTACCGGAATTGGAATGGTTGGTATCAATTATAACCGCAGGATTTACCAGTTCGGATGCGGAATACATTTCAAACAGTCTTATAAGATCCTCATAATGATAATTGGGCATTGACTGACCGTGCTTGTTTACACTTCCGCGGAGTATGGCGTGGGTATAGGGGTTGCCTTGGGAATTTACCTCCCAGCCACGGTAAATAAAGGTATGACCGTGCTGAGAAGCGTAGATAGCGTTCATCATAACCGAAAGGTCGCCGCTGGTGGGATTTTTCATACCGACGGGTATATCAAGACCGGATGAGGTGAGGCGGTGGTTTTGGTTTTCCACACTTCTTGCGCCGACAGCCACGTATGAAAGCAGATCCGAAACATAGCGGTAGTTTTCGGGATAAAGCATTTCATCTGCACAGCCAAATCCCGTTTCTGCCAATGCGCGCATATGAAGCTGGCGGATTGCGATAACGCCTTTAAGCATATCAGGCTTATCATTGGGGTTGGGCTGATGAAGCATACCCTTATATCCTGCGCCGGTAGTGCGGGGTTTATTTGTATATATGCGAGGGATTATGAGTATTTTATCCGCAACCTTGTCCTGCACGGTGCGGAGACGGTGGATATAATCCAGCACTGCATCCTCTCTGTCGGCAGAGCAAGGACCGATAACCAGTATAAATTTATCGCTTTCACCGGTAAATACCTTGCGTATCTCCTCGTCGTGTTTTGCTTTATTTTGCGCCATTTCCGCAGTTACGGGATACTGCTCCTTTATCTCTGCGGGAATGGGTAGTTTACGTTGAAATTCCATATTCATTTTGTTTTTACCGTCCTTATTTTTTATCAAACCTTATTCGTCTTTCCCCTGCTTTACGCATTACCGCGCGCATCTCATCACGTTTGCCGTCGGCAATATACTCACGAAAGCGGGAAAATTCGGCAGAAAACGCATCCATCTGCTTAAGAAGTGCATCCTTGTTCATTAAAAACAATTCGCTCCACATAACGTCGTTTATCTTGGATATTCGGGTGAGATCACGGAATGAGTCGCCCGTATATTTTTCAAGATTTTCGCTGTCATTTGCTGTCATCAGCGTAACGGCGATACAGTGGGTAAGCTGGGAAAGAAAAGCTATCATTTCATCGTGCTCTTCGGGAGACAGCACTGAAATACGCGAAAAGCCGAGAGTTTCGCCCAATGCTTTGCAGGTTTCTATGGCGTCTTCGGTATTTTTATCGGTAGGTGTGACGATATAGTTTGCACCGATAAAAACGCTGTCGTCGCTGAACTCAACGCCGCTTCGCTCTCTGCCGGCCATAGGATGGGCAGGAATAAACTCCACATCATCGCGTAGCATGGACTGCAACTCGTATACCACCGAGGTCTTCACACCCGTAACATCGGTAAATACCGCGCCGCTTTTGAGCAGGTGTTGGTTTTCTTTTATCCATTTTATAAAAGTTGTAGGATACAAAGCAAAAACAATGAGGTCGGCGCCATGTATCAAAGCAGGGTCAGCAAAGGTGGCACCATTATTTATCATGCCTTTTTCTATAGCATAATCGATATCCTTTTGTTCAAGGGTTATTGCGTTTACTTTATATCCTTGCTTTGAAAGAGCCATTGCGTAGCTTCCCCCCATAAGGCCGAGACCTATTATGAGAATATTGGTGTTTTTATTAATCTTCATGGTATTTTACCTCTATTCCCAGAGATTCAAGTCCCTTGAAGAAATCGGGAAAGCTTTTGGAAATAGCCTCTGCTCCCGAGATCTCGCCGCCGGTAAGGGTAAGTAAAACTGCCAGCGACATTACGATACGGTGGTCATTATGTCCGCAAAGAATAGTCTCCGGCTTGTGAAAACCGTTGGGATATACAACCACAGAATCATCGTGTACGGTTACCGAAACACCAAACTTTTCAAGCTCCTGCGCCATTGCAGACGCCCTATCGCTTTCCTTATAGCGGAGACGGGACGTACCCGTAAACACACCGCCGTATTTTGCCGCCGCAACAGCAAATAGCACAGGACCGAGATCTGGACAATCGCCTATATGAACGGTTGGGATTCCCTTTTCAAGGAGAGCATAATGTTTTTCGTATATCTTATCACCCTGCAGAGTATCCTCACGTAATCCAAGTATGTTTATATTACTGCCCAGAGCGTTAAGAGCTGCATAAAAAGACGCGCCGGAATAATCTCCCTCAACGGTGGTTTCTGTAGGAGCATAACCCTTTCCGCCGGGAACAAGTATGGTATGGTCGTCTGTCCAACGAGCATCGACGCCGAATTCGCGCAATGCCTGCAGAGTAAGATCAATATACGGACGGCTTACTACAGGAGGAATTATGTTAACCGTGCTGTCGTTATCAAGAGCCGGTAATGCAAAGAGAAGACCGCTTATAAACTGACTGCTTACGTCACCTGAAATGCGGTATTCACCGGAAGAAATAGGTCCGTGAAGAACAACGCTGTTACCATCCTGCAAGAACACAAAGCCTTTTTCTTTGCTCAACTCCTCGTATGCGCCGAGGGGACGGCGGAACAAGGAGGGTGCCCCTGTCATAAGCACATTTTTACCGCACAAAAGGCAGATGGGAACAAGAAATCTTAAGGTACTGCCGCTTTCATTGCAATAAAGTGCATCGGTAGGAGCGGCGTTTTTAATATCAGTACCGTAAACGGTTACGACATTATTACGGTCGTATTGGAATTTTGCGCCCAGCTTGGTTAAACATTCTATAGTTGCTTTTACATCATCACAATTGGGAACGTCGTGTACCGTGCTGACACCATTGGCAAGGGCGGCGCAAATAAGCATACGATGCGCCATACTTTTTGAAGCAGGTGCGGAAACAGTGCCCTCCGCCTTACCTGCTGAAATACTGACTCTCATTATTTTTTACCTTCCAATAGATAATCAATAGCCTCAAAATATCCCGCAGTTCCGTGACCCAATATTGTTTTTACACAAACATCGCGGATATAGCTTATTTTACGAAAATCTTCGCGGGAGTTAACATCGGAAATATGTACTTCAACAGTGGGTATTTTCACTGCAGACAGTGCATCTCTTAACGCGATACTGGTATGGGTATATGCACCTGGATTTATGACAATGCCTTCCGTTCCGTTAAAATATGCCTGCTGTATTGCGTCTACAAGGTCGCCCTCGTGATTAGATTGATACAAAGTAATATCGTTTTCGCTTTCCAAAGCGAAAGCATTTATTCGGTCGCAAAGAGATTCAAAGGTCTCTGTGCCGTAATGAGAAGGCTCGCGGATACCCAACATATTAAGATTGGGTCCGTTTATTACAAGTAGTTTCACTTAAAAATTCCTTTCTGATTCTCACTGCCACCCTTTGAGCGTCTCCTTCAACGGGAATACGCACATCGCAGGTGGAGATATATCTGTCAATGCGCTCGTTATAACGAGTCTTTATGGCTTCAACATCAGATGCAAGCGGTCTGTCCGCAGTGGGTATGAGCTGGGAAAGAGGACGGTCGATAAAAAATATAACACCGTTGCGGCGCAGTGCGTTAATATTTTCGTCCCTTAAAACAGTGCCGCCTCCGCAGGAAATTATAACGCCTGAAAGAGCTGATAATTTCTTGGTTATTTCTGTTTCTATGTCACGGAATCCTGCTTCTCCGTACCGTGCAAATATTTGGGTTATTTCCATTCCGGTATAGGATACTATTTCCGAATCAATATCGTAAAACTTTCGTCCCATAGACTCTGCAAGTATTTTACCCACGGTACTTTTACCGCTTCCGGGCATTCCCGTAAGAACAATATTTTGCTTTGAATTAAGAATCTTTCGGTATATATTATCAACCGTATCCTCGGGATAAGTTACCGAGGCGAAGTGTTCGGATGCCGCAACCGCCTGCGCCACCAGCATATACAGTCCTCCCTCTGCGGAGATACCTTTTTCACGGGCGTTCAAAACCAGACCGGTGGAAAGGGGATTAAAGATAACGTCCACCACCGCAGAAAGACGGATAAATTTTTCAAGACAAAGGGGGGATTTTTCACATTCGGGATACATGCCGACAGGAGTTGTATTTATAACCACATCTGCATCCAAAAGGTTTTCATACATGTAATCATAGGTAACCGAACCGTCTTTTCCCGTTCTGCTTACACGGTATATTTCCGCCGCGCCAAGGCTTTTTGCAACAGCATACGCAGTGCGGGAAGTACCGCCCGAGCCGAGAATTATAACCTTTTTGTTTGTTATATCCCCTGCTGTCTTTTTTACCAGCACGCTTAAACCGTAAAAATCAGTATTATATCCGTAAAGCAAGCCGTCTTTATTAACAACGGTGTTTACAGCACCGATATTACGGGCGTTTTCATCGATATAATGCAAATAAGGAATAACAGCCTGCTTATAGGGAATGGTTACGTTTATGGCAGAAAAATCCATCTTTTTCAAAAAAACGTCAAGCTCTGACTGCGTCAGTTCGACAGGAGTGTAATCTCCCGTCAACAGCATTTTATGAATATCTTTGGAAAAACTGTGCCCTAATTTTTCGCCGATAAGTCCGTATTTCATCTGTTACCCCCTAGCCAATCTGTGCCGAAGCGAATACACAAAAGGTCTGCAAGGGCAATTGCGGTAACACTGTCAACAACCACGCGGGCGCGGTGGACTATGCAAGGGTCGTGGCGGCCCGCAAGGCTCAACACAGTGTTTTCTTCCCTCTTAAGGTCAACTGTGTTCTGGGGAACAAAAATCGAAGGCGTGGGCTTTACGGCCGTACGGAAAACTATGGGCATTCCGTTGGTTATGCCGCCGTTAATGCCGCCGTTGTTGTTGGTTTCTGTAATAACAGTGCCGTCCGATATACGAAAAGCGTCGTTTGCCGCGCTGCCGCGCATTACGGAAGAAGCAAAGCCCGCACCGAATTCAACGCCTTTTACGGCAGGAATACTGAATATACCGTGGGCAATAACACTCTCAACCGTATCAAACCAAGGCTCACCTACCCCTGCGGGAACTCCGGTAACGGCAGTTTCAAGGACACCGCCGACACTGTCCCCGTCTTTTGCGGCTTTTTCAATTTTTTCCTGCATCTGTTTTCCGGCTTTAGTGTCAAGCACGGCGAAAAGAGAGGAATTAAGATTGTTTATATCATTTTCAAGGTCAGTACCGAAAGAAATATCTTTGATACCTGCAATCTCGCTGATATGAGTGCCGATATTTATTCCCTTTGATTTAAGCGCAGACATAATTATTGCACCTGCGGCAACAAGGGGTGCCGTTACTCTGCCGGAAAAATGACCGCCGCCGCGATAATCCTGAAATCCGTGATATTTGCAGTTGGCAGTATAATCTGCGTGTCCGGGACGGGGAGTATATTGCAAAGCGGCGTATTTACTGCTGTCGGTATCCTTGTTGGGAATAAGAATACATAGTGGTGCACCTGTGGTATAACCGTTAAAAACACCGCTCACAATACGGTATTCATCGTCCTCGCGACGGGAAGTGGACAGTTTTCCCCAAGGACGCCGCATAGAAAGGCGGGAAGAAATATATTGGTTATCTATGGGAATGCCGGGAGCTATTCCGTCTATTACCGCGCCTATCTCTCCGCCATGGCTTTCGCCGAAAAGGGTTACG
>JAZSIT010000052.1:0-10693 GCA_045533895.1 Eubacteriales bacterium | reverse complement strand
CTCCTTGGCAAGCTTTAACACCTGTGCATTATCCGCCAAAACGCTTTCCAAAGTACACCACTCATCGTTTCCGCGATTTTCAATGACGCTTGCATATCTCTTTATGTCAGCAAAGTGATTTTTTATATATGCCTCGCTCATAACAATGCAACAGTATCTGATGTTATCGAGATACTCTTTTTCAAAATCCTTTGACCAATCAAAAGGAACATAGCACCCCTCGATAATAAGATTTTGCTCATTCTCTATGGCAGTTTTAGCTATTTCACAAACAATCGGCCATAAATATGCCGTAAGCTCGGCATCGTCGCTCATCGGAGTAAGTTTTGTATTTCCGCTACGGATTAAGCCCATTTTCAAATGGTCTATTGACAGATATGGATATTTGTATTTTTCAAGCAGTTTTTGGGAAAGGGCAGTCTTGCCCGTATGCGATGCGCCTGTAATTAATATAACCATCTATCTACCACCTCTTTTTCGGCTAACAACAAAACCCGACAGATACGTATCAGATTTTGACTATAAAAATTAATCGTTTGCAAAAGCGGACATTATTTCCACACTGCCGTCGGTGTTTACGACGATATATGTTGCCGCTTCAATTGCAGGAAGGGATACACCGTTATAGGTTCCTCTGAAGGGATATGAAACGGTGATATCGTAAGCGTGGCTTTCCTCCGAAAGGGTAAGTTCCTTTTCCACGGTGGCGAGATATGTGTACTCGCGCTGGGAGACATCCTCAAGATTTACGGCATCTGCACCGAAATTATAGGTTTCATCGTTAATGACCAGCTTACAGTCGCCGTAACGGGCGCCTACGCTGATGGAATAAGAAAGCAGATATACCTCTGCGGTGTAGAGTACCTTGCCCTCGGAAACAGATTTAAGTGTCCATCTTACCTCGATATCCACGCCGCAGCCGTAATCCGAAAGGAATTTACCGCTTGCATCAACAAGCGCGTCTTCATAGCCCGCGTCTTCAGGCAGAGATGCTTCGGGAGGAGTGCTTGTTTCGGGAGAAGGACCGGTATCTTCGGAAACGGAAGTGTTATCGGGCACAGAGGTTTCCGGCACGGAAACGGTGTTGCTTTCCTGCTTTTCGGGATTTGAAACGGTATCGTTACCTCCGCAGGAAGCAAGCAGAAGTGCGCCGAGAACACAAATACAAATTAAAATTTTCTTCATAAAATCACCTTTTTATTTGCCGCGGTTCATATCAAGATTGATATAATACTCGGTGCCATCAAAGAGTCCGACCTGTGTGGGAGCGTAATCAAAGCCAACCGCTTTATCGGGCCAGATGCTTACTGCGGCGTTTTTATCGTTGGTCCAAGGAGAAGAAGTCTCGCCGTTGTAAAGGGTGAGATCATAAGCATGGAAGGATTTGAGGCACACGCCTTTATCGGTATTGGCATAAGTAATCTCTTTCCAGTCCTCGGAAGGCTTGCCGGAGGTATCCACCTTAGTGTTTCCGGGGTAATCAAGCGCTACGTTAAACAGAAAAGCGGTGTTGCTTCCGTCTGCCTTTGCGCCCTTTACCTCAACCTCAACAGAATCCTTGAATTTGCCGTTGACCGCCTCGACAGTGAGAAGCGCGTGGTCGTCCCCCGTAAGGGTAAGAGAAATAACGTAAGTATCGTTTTTAGGCAGTTTTTTTGAGGATTCGTACCAAGTGGGCGTATTTTCGTTAAGAGGCTCGTACATATTATAGAATATATGCCATCCTCCCGAAGTGCCCGACCAGCACAAACCTACGTCTACGCAATTCTGCCACCAATCATCCTCGTATACGTCAATGCCCAGAAAAACATAGCCGTTAAGGAATTTTCCATCGGGCATGAGGGTTTTTATCTCCATATCCTTTATATCGAGAACTGCGGACGCGCCCGAATAGCCTTTGTTGGAATATACGGCGAAGGCGGGACCGTCTACATCGCCCATTTTGCCGGTATTGGTATAATCAAGTGAAGAGATAATTTTGTCTGCTCTGTCCATAGGGTTGGCTTTAACCTCCTCCGAAACCTCGGAAACGTTGATTTCGTTTGATACGTCTGCGGAATGGTCGCTGTCCTCAGGCTCACACGCAACAACGCTTGCCGCCATTATAAATACAAGTAAAACACATAAAAGCTTTTTCATGTTCAAAAGCCTCCTAAAATTTGTTACACCTAATTATACTATATCCCGTTAATAAAATCAAGAGATACCAATTACTTGCAATATTAAAAGGAATGTGTTAAAATATAAAAGACCAATATGTATATGAAAGGAAAACTGCACCAAATGAAACTTAATTATAAGCGCACTCTGTGCGTAGGCTTTGCGTTCTTCCTCATCACTGCCTTCTGGCAGGCGTACGATACTATTATTCCCAAGATATTGACAGACCGTTTCGGTATGTCACAAACAGTATCCGGAATAATTATGGCGCTGGATAACGTGCTGGCGCTGTTCTTGCTTCCCATTTTCGGCGTTATATCCGATAAAACGAAATCCCGTTTGGGAAAGCGCACCCCTTTTATTATTGCAGGCACGCTGGCGGCGGTGCTTACCTTTGCGTCCCTTTCCTTTGTTGATGCTTCCCAGCTTAAAAAGATAAACGCCGTTACGGACATAAACAGCGTTCAGGTAAGAGAAATACTTTATGATTACGATTACCCCGAAAAGCTTATCTCCCCTTCCGGCGAGGAATTTGTATTAAAAGAAAAGTTTGAGAGAGACGATTTTATTAATATGCCCGCCACCTACAAGGACAACACGGCGACCGAGGGATACACCGATTATATGGTTCCTGCAAGGCAGGCGTATATAAAGCACGAAATAACCGACAAAGACCCCTCCGCCCTTATATGGTTTATAAGTATCCTGCTGGCGGTGCTTATTTCTATGGCGGTATTCCGCACACCTGCCGTTGCCCTTATGCCGGACGTAACCCCCAAGCCTCTCCGTTCCAAGGGTAATGCGGTAATAAACCTTATGGGCACGCTGGGCGGCTCACTTATACTTGGGCTCGGTATTCTGATGGGCACGGGAAAAACCGAAAACGCATTTATGAACTATACCCTTTATTTCCTTGCAGTTGCGGCGATAATGGTGGTTTGTCTTGGTTTGTTCCTTGCCACCGTGCGCGAAAACAAGTTTGTTAAGGAAATGGAAGAAACCTCCCGTAAATTCGGTATTGAGGAGGGCGAGGAAATCCAAAGCGGTAACAAAAAGCTTTCCAAGGGAGAGAAAAAATCCTTCCTGCTGCTCCTCGCTTCGGTAATTTTCTGGTATGCGGGATACAACGCGGTTATAAGCAAGTATTCGGTTTATGCAAGCAACGTACTCGACCAGGATTACAACACCACCCTTCTTATTGCAAATATCGCGGCGCTTATCGCATTTATTCCCGTTGGTATTATATCCTCCAAGTTGGGTAGAAAAAAGATGGTGCTCGCAGGCGTTGTTATGCTTGGCGGAGCTTTCCTTGTTGCCGCATTTATGAGCAGTATTACACCGCCTTACGTTATGATGGCGATATTCGCACTGGCAGGAATCGGCTGGGCAACCATTAACGTTAACTCCTTCCCTATGGTAGTTGAGCTTGCCAAGGGCGGAAACGTAGGTAAATACACGGGATTTTATTACACCGCGTCTATGGCGGCGCAAACTCTCACCCCCGTTGTAAGCGGATTCTTTATGGATAACTTCGGCATGAGAACACTGTTCCCTTATGCAACGGTGTTTGTGGGTCTGGCGTTTATAACAATGTTCCTTGTCCGCCACGGCGATGCTATTCCCGTGAAAGCAAAATCTGCCGCAGACTATATTCCCGATGTAGACTAAAAAATCACCCCACAAATGCCAGAGGCATTTGCGGGGACCCCGAAAAAAAATCACCCCTAAAATCCTGCGGATTTTTGGGGACCCCATGTAGGGGCGGGCGCCCCGACCGCCCGATATAAATCAATATAATACCCCACACAAAACAAAACCGCCCTTAGCCAAAGGGCGGTTTGTTTATTGTATCATATCTATTATTTCCTGCGCCAAGGTTTTGCAAAATTCTGCGCGCCAAGTATCTGAATTTAGTTTTTCTGCCGCCGATTGGTTGGAGGCAAATCCGGTTTCGATAAGCACCGAGGGGTATGAGCCGTACTTGGTGACGATATATGCGTTATCCTTATCAAGCGCCGCTATTTTTGCGGTGTTATCCAGCTTTTCGGCAAGGGAAGAACAAAAGTCATCTATAAGTAAGTGGTAAGGATTGTTTTCGTAATAAAACAGCTCGTATCTGTCTACGGAAGGGTCGGAAGGGAAATTGTTTACGTGGAGAGAAACAAAGAAATCTATTGGCAATTCCTTGCTTAACGCCAGCACGTATATGCCCCGCTCGTATGCGGAAAAGACGGTGTCCTCCACCATAAGGTCGTCGCGGTAATCAACACCGTTGTCAACACAAAGGGTTATTATCTCCTCTGCTGTGGGAAATCTCTCGCCATCGTGAGTAAGGACTACCTCCGCGCCCAGAGAGGTGAGCTCTTTTGCCAAAAGGTTTACCATATCCAGAGTAACCTCCGCTTCGGTCCCCTGCAAGTATTCACTTGCACAGCCGGGGTCGCCGAAGCCGTGGCCCGCATCAAGCACAACTACTATTCTGCCGTCATCGGGAAGAACGGGTATACTCTCCTGGGGAGATAATACTTCCATCGGTATGCAAGCACAAAGAGATGCGCAAAGACAGACAAGCAAAACAAAAGAGAATATATTTTTCACCTTTTCTTCCCCCCTTCCCAAGCGGTATATTTAATATATCATACCGAAAAAGGAATGTAAATATGTTTATTGCGCGAAAAATGTAAAAAATTATCTTGTTTACGCTCTTGTATCTTGTTTTTTTATAGTGTATAATAATATTATTAAGATAAAAGCGAGGTTAACTGTATGTTATATAACACTTTTAAGGACAAAAAGCTGTCTGCTCTGGGTCTGGGCACCATGAGGTTTCCCGTCGTTGACGGTGATTATTCCAAGATAGACAAGGAAAAGACAAGAGAAATTTTTGATTACGCGATAAACAACGGAATTAATTATTTCGACACGGCATTTGGCTACCACAACGGCAACAGCGAGATAGTTACCGGCGAGATGCTGAAAAAATACCCCAGAGACAGCTATTATCTGGCAAGCAAGTTTCCCGGATTTTCCGAAGAAAACGTTATTAACCACGAAGAGATTTTTGAAAAACAGTTTGAAAAGTGCGGCGTGGAATATTTTGATTTTTATTTGTTCCACAACCTTTTCTCCCGCAACGCGGGCTGGTATATGGACGATGAGAAATACGGTCTTTATACATATCTGTGCAAGCAGAAGGCGGCTGGCAGAATAAAGCATCTGGGTGTTTCCTGCCACTGTGACCTTGAGACACTGCGCGCTTTTCTTGATAAATACGGAAAAGACATTGAGTTTGTACAGATACAGCTTAACTGGCTGGACTGGTCTTTGCAGGACGCAAAGGCAAAGGTAGAACTTTTGAACGAGCGCAACATTCCCATCTGGGTAATGGAGCCTGTGCGCGGCGGAAAGCTGGCATCCCTTGCACCTAACGATGAAGAAAAACTGCGTTCTCTCCGTCCCGACGAGAGTATTCCTGCGTGGTCCTTCAGATATCTGCAGGGTATAAAGGGAGTTACAATGGTGCTTTCCGGTATGTCCAATATGGAGCAGATTGTTGACAACGTTAAGACCTTCTCCGAACACAAGCCCCTTAACGAAAATGAGCTTGCCGAGCTGGACGAAATTGCGGTAAGCATGCTTAACTCCGTGCCCTGCACCGCTTGCCGTTACTGTACCGAGGGTTGCCCCGCAGGACTGGATATTCCCGAATTGATAAAGGCGTACAACCGCAAGGATTACCAAGGTCTGCACGGCGTAAAGAATATGGATGAAGACAAAAAGCCCTCAGCCTGCATCGGCTGCCGCGCCTGCGAAGCGGTCTGCCCCCAGAACATAAAGATTGCCGATATTATGGCTGAAATGGCAGAGCTTATAAAAGACAAAGAATAAAACAAAATCACTCCAAGAAGCCTGCGGTTTCTTGGGGACCCCGCAAAAATACAAACCAAAACCTCCGATCACTCGGAGGTTTTTTCATTGTTTTTCTTCTTTTTTATTACTGCGCGGATAATTACCACCATCAGTATTGCGTTGGCGGCTTCGGCAAGCATCGCACCGCAAATAATGGCAGTGAGAGCGATGATGTGAGTGTTAACTAAAAACGTACCGATATCATCCCCCGTGCTGTTTTCGGAAGGAAGTTTATCAATGGCTTTGTTTTTTGTTCTGCCGCAAACCTCGCAGGTACATCTCATCGTACCAAAAGATTCGGTAGTAGGCTCTTCCAAAACTTCGGTTACGGTGAATTTATGCTCTTCTTTGCCGAAATCATAGCCGCAGTCGTTGCATTGCGCCCAGTGGAAATATTCATCTTTTTCCGTAAGGAGAGACGTGTGGGATATCACGTTTTCAATATCCGCAAGGGAATATTCGTAATATCGGGATCCGTTAAAGGTAACGGAATTAATTCTCTCGGTCAGAAGACATGGAATCTCTTTTACGGTCTGTTCAAAAAAGTATACCTTGTCAACGCCTATCTCTTTCAGATCTTCACAACCGCCGTAAACATAACTTTTTACGTGATAGCTGTCCCTTATGTAGAGCTTTTCTAGGGAAGTGCAGTTTTCAAAAACATCCGACAAGTTGCTTTCCAACACACGGGGAAGACAGATCTCCTTCAAGGAAGTACAGAAATAGAAAGCTCGGGAATCGATAGTCGTTACCGTGTCGGGAATATTCACCTGCTCGAGAGAAGAGCATCCGCTAAAAGCCTCCATTCGAATTCCCAACAGACCGCTTTTGAAAGTCAACTTTTTAAGAGAAGCGCATTTCTCAAAGGCGTAAGCTTCAATTTCAGCAACAGTTGAAGGTATATTAACGTCCTCAAGCACAAGAAAGTTGCGGAAAGCACCTTCGCCGATATTCAAAAGCCCCTCGGGAAGGACAATATGCTTAACCTCTTTTGCGTACTCAGACCAAGGATATGCATCAACTGCATAATACCCCATCTCTCCTGTTCCCTCAATGGTGAGAGTGGCAGTTTGAGGGTTATATGACCAAGTTAAATTGTAACCCCAAGTGCCGCTTGTTTCTCCCTCTGCGTTTACTTGAAGTGCGCAGAAGGCGAAAACAGCCACAAGGAAAACCAGTAAAAGTGAAAATAATAATGTACGCTTCATATTAGTTGAGCTTTGCGGCGATAACGGGAGCCAGATCGGTCTCCTCCCACTTAACGCCAAGGTCCTCTCTGCCGAAATGTCCGTAAGAAGAAAGTGCGGTATACTGGGGACGGCGGAGGTCAAGATGCTTGATAATAGCGGCGGGACGAAGGTCTGCAACCTCTTTTATAACCTCTGCGATCCTCTCATCACTTACCTTGCCGGTTCCAAAGGTATCTACAAGAACGGAAAGGGGCTTTGCAACGCCGATAGCGTATGCAAGCTGTATCTCACAGCGCTTTGCAACGCCGGATGCAACCACGTTCTTTGCCAGATAACGGCACATATATGCCGCAGAACGGTCAACCTTGGTGGGGTCCTTGCCGGAGAACGCGCCGCCGCCGTGGCGTGCGTAACCGCCATAGGTATCAACAATTATCTTTCTGCCGGTAAGACCGCTATCGCCGTGGGGACCGCCTACAACAAAGCGTCCGGTAGGATTTATGTAGATTTTGGTGTTTTCATCAAGAAGGTTAGCGGGGATTATCTCACGGATAACGTGTTTTTCGATAAGCACGCGGAGAAAATCAAGGTCGGTATCCTCGGAATGCTGGGTGGAAACAACGACAGAGTCAACTCTTACGGGAACGTCGTCCTCGTACTGAACGGTTAACTGAGTCTTGCCGTCGGGATACAAACCGCTGATGATACCGGTTTTTCTTACCTCGGTAAGGCGGTACGCAAGGCGGTGCGCAAGATAGATGGGCAGAGGCATTAAGGTCTCGGTCTCATCACAAGCGTAGCCGAACATCATACCCTGGTCGCCTGCGCCGGTATCGTACTCGCTGTCATCACCGTTTTTAGCTTCAAGAGACTTATCAACGCCCAAAGCTATATCTGCGGACTGCTTGTCCAGAGAGGTGAGGACGGAGCAGGTATCGCAATCGAAGCCCATTTTCGCTCTGTCAAAGCCGATCTCTCTAACGGCGTTGCGAGCGATAGCGGGAATATCTATCTGTGCGGTGGTGGTAATCTCGCCCATAACCAGAATAAGACCTGTGGTGCAGGCAGTCTCGCAAGCGACACGGGCCATGGAGTCTTGGGCAAGGATAGCATCCAGAACGCTATCGGAAACGCGGTCGCAAAGCTTATCGGGATGTCCCTCGGTTACGGATTCACTGGAAAAATATTTTACCATTGTTTTTTGTCCTTTCTTCTTCATCAATCATCAAAAAAACGCCTTTTTTGAGAAGGCGTTTTACGAATATGTCTTCTCATCTTCGAAATTACTTTCACTGATTTAACACCTTGCGGTCTTGCGCGCAGGTTGTCGGGCTTCGCAGGGCAGTTCCCTCCACCACTCTTGATGATACTGTATTCACTTTTAGCGGAGATATAATAACATAAAAACCGCAGTTTGTCAAGGATTATTTGAATTTTTTGAATATGGGCGACAACGGCTTATATATAAGCAATGCTATGAGTACGGACAGCATATATTTTACAAAAGTAAAGGGGAGATTGAAGACAAGCAGCACCTCAACCAGTCCGAAGGCTGTGCCGAAGATGGTGTTATACATATCCAGCATGGGCTCCGTCCTGCCGCCGAAATAAAGACCGATATAAAAAGGATAGGTTATAAAGAAATTTACGGGAAAAGAAATGACAGCACCTGCCGCCGCGCCGGATACGCCGCCGAGAAATGCCCCTGATTTGGTATGGCGGAAGCGATAGATTATTCCTGCAGGCACAACGAAGGCAACGCCCATAAGCCCGTTGGCAAGCTCGCCGATACCGCCGGTGGAGCCGAAAGCCAGATGGACGGTGTTTTTTATAATACAGACCAAGCCGCCCCAAAGGGGACCTGCAGTAAAAGCGGTGAGCAGGGCGGGAAGATCGGAAAAGTCAAGCTTTACAAAGGAAGGGATAATGAACGGCAAGGATACCTCAAAAAACGGAAGCTGTAAAATTACCGATATTGCCGACATTATTCCGCAAAGAGTTAAAGAGAGTAAGTATTTTTTGTTTTTCATAAAAAGTACCGCCGAAACGAAAAAATAAAAATCCCGATAAAAAATTACCGGGACGTTTTTGGTAAAACTAAATGCCCCCGAAATTAATCGGGGGCACAAATAGCTTTGCAAATTCAGCCTCTACCTTCCAGACTCTAACTGTCGGTATGGGAATTACACCCATTCATGCCTTTCGGCTCGCGGACTTTTACCGCCGGTAGGGATTTACACCCTGCCCCGAAGCTTAAATATATTAAGTTAAATTAACTTAAGCAATGATCTCAGCAACAACGCCGGAACCAACGGTTCTGCCGCCTTCGCGGATAGCGAAACGGAGACCCTTTTCGATAGCGATGGAAGAGATGAGCTCAACGGTCATATCAACGTGGTCACCGGGACGGCACATTTCGGTGCCTTCGGGAAGAGTGATAACGCCGGTAACGTCGGTAGTTCTGAAGTAGAACTGAGGACGATAGTTGGAGAAGAAGGGCTTATGACGGCCGCCTTCTTTTTCGGTAAGAACGTAAACCTGGCCTACGAACTTGGTGTGAGGATTGATGGAGCCGGGCTTAGCAAGAACCTGACCACGCTCGATCTCGTCCTTAGCGATACCACGGAGAAGAACACCGATGTTGTCGCCTGCTTCTGCGGAGTCGAGAAGCTTACGGAACATTTCGATACCGGTAACAACGGTCTTTCTTGCCTTTTCAGCGAGACCAACGATTTCGATTTCGTCGGAAAGCTTAACAGTACCACGCTCTACTCTACCGGTAGCAACGGTACCACGACCGGTGATGGAGAATACGTCCTCAACGGGCATAAGGAAGGGCAGATCGGAAAGACGATCGGGAGTAGGAATATATGCGTCAACTTCGTTCATAAGCTCGATGATGGGAGCGTATTCGGGAGCGGACTGATCCTTGTTTTCGGAAAGGAGAGCTTCTCTTGCAGAACCCTTAACGATGGGAATGTCATCGCCGGGGAAGTCATACTCGGAAAGAAGTTCGCGAACTTCCATTTCAACGATCTCAACGAGTTCTTCGTCGTCTACGAGGTCGCACTTGTTAAGGAATACTACCATTGCGGGAACGCCAACCTGACGAGCGAGCAGGATGTGCTCACGAGTCTGCTGCATAGGACCATCGGTAGCAGCAACAACGAGGATAGCGCCGTCCATCTGAGCAGCACCGGTGATCATGTTTTTAACATAGTCAGCGTGGCCGGGACAGTCAACGTGTGCATAGTGACGGGTAGCGGTTTCGTACTCAACGTGTCTGGTGTTGATCGTGATACCTCTTGCCTTCTCTTCGGGAGCGTTATCGATCTGGTCGTATGCCAGGAACTCAACGTTACCGCTTTTGAGGGAGAGAGTCTTGGTGATAGCTGCGGTCAGGGTGGTCTTACCATGGTCAACGTGACCGATGG
>JAZSIT010000113.1:0-1536 GCA_045533895.1 Eubacteriales bacterium | reverse complement strand
GCTTACCGGACCCGGTAAGGTTTGGCTGCAGACAATGCCTATCGTTACCGTCGCAGGCGCGATAAGACCCTATATCCCTTCCGGAAATTAATATGCTATCCGAAAGCCCGTGAGATAACAATCACGGGCTTTGTTTTTGTTTTTTGTTGCAAAACGATAAAAGCTATGGTATAATAATTTATTATTTTTATTCCCTCGATGGGAAAGGCAAAGGAAGTTAAAAAAGCGATGTTAGGCAACAATAATCTACACATAAACGAGAAAAATCATCTTTGTATCGGTGAGCACGACGCGGTAGAACTGGCGCGTGAATACGGCACTCCCCTTTACGTTTTAGACGAGGACGTTATACGCAAAAACTGCCGCGGATACAAGGAAGCTATTGATAAATATTACGGTGGTAACGGGCTTGCGCTTTATGCCAGCAAGGCTCTATGTACCATGCACACCGCCTGTGTTGCCGCTGAGGAGGGCATGGGCGCAGACGTGGTGTCCGGCGGCGAGATATACACCCTGCACAAGGCAGGATTTCCCATGGAAAAGGTATTCTTCCACGGAAACAACAAAACGCCCGACGAAATCGAACTGGCGATGGAATGCGGTATTGGTCATATCGTTGTGGACAATATCTATGAGCTTGACAAGGTAAACGAAATTGCCTGCCGCAGGAACACTGTGCAAAAGATACTGTTCCGTATTAAGCCGGGTATCGACGCACACACCCACGATTTTGTACGCACGGGACAGATTGATTCCAAGTTCGGCGTAGCCCTCGAAAACGGCGAAGCCTTTGAGATACACAAATATGCGGCCACCCTTAAAAATATTGTTGTGGACGGCGTTCATTGTCATATCGGCTCCCAGATATTCGAGGTATCTCCCTTCTGTGAGGCGGCAAGGGTTATGATGAGCTTTGTTGCCGACCTTAAAGACAAGCTGGGAATAAACGCATCTATTCTTAACCTTGGCGGCGGATTCGGTATTAAGTACGTTGAGGGTGATGACCCTCTCACACCCGAGCAGTACGTTAAAGCCGCTATAGAAACGGTGAAGCAGGTGTCGGCAGAGAGAAATATGCCCCTGCCCTTCCTTGTTTTTGAGCCGGGCAGGTCTATTGTGGCAGAAGCGGGAATAACCCTTTATACAGTAGGCTGTGTAAAGGATATTGAAAACGTGCGTACCTACGTTTCGGTTGACGGAGGTATGAGTGATAACCCCAGATATATTATGTACGGCGCAAAGTATTCGGCACTTCTGGCAAACAGAGCAGGAGAGGAAACGGCGAAAGAGGTTACCATTGCAGGAAAATGCTGTGAATCCGGCGACCTTATTCAGGAAAACGTTCCTATGCCCGACGTGAAAGTGGGCGATACTCTTGCAGTACTTGCAACCGGTGCATACAACTATTCTATGGCGAGCAACTATAACCGTATTCCCCGTCCCGCAATGGTTGCGGTGAGAGGAAGCGAAAAGAAAATTATAATAAAGCGCGAGACCTACGAGGATATAATTAAGAACGATATTATATAAAAGGAG
>JAZSIT010000090.1:0-9097 GCA_045533895.1 Eubacteriales bacterium | reverse complement strand
CACCCCCTTCGGCTTGATTCCATACACGCCCGCCTCCCTGTTTTATGCGGCTTTGCACACTTTTTGTCTCTTTTTAACAATTTACTTTGTAAATTTCTAATATTTTAGTTGCACAATTCAAAAAAATGTGTTATTCTATATCTGTATCAGTATAAATAGCTTTTGGAGGGATAAAAAATGAGCATAACCAAGTATCTCTTTGATGCTCTCAGCAACGGAACACAGCTTTACCCGTCTATTGCGGGGGGCATTCCCGTTAATTCCTACGATATTCTTCAAGGTAAAATAAATTCAAACCGTTTTTCCGTCATTTCCGAGGATATGCGTCTTACGGGTGATACGGATATACTTATTGTGGCAAAGGCAGTAAACACCTCTGTGCCCGGCGGTATATACTCATCCTCGTCGCCCTCTATGTTAAAGGGACTTTATTATATTCCCGCAGTTCTTCATACCGACGGAACCTTTTCCTTTACTCAAAACAGACTTCCTTATTTTAACGAAGAGTTTTTCGAAGGTGATATAGTTTTTGGCAACAAGCAGAGAGCAAACACATATTTTGCTTCAAACCCCAAAATAATCTCCGCCATATACGGTAACGGAAGCTGGGAGGCTTATATAAGACTTGCCACCGCGTATTTTGAGGAGGTCTGCGGCGTTCCTTATAACGAATGCTATATAACCAACCGCGCAGATAATTCTTCCTTCATTCTTGACCAAAACTGTTATATGGTTCCCTCCCGTCCCGTAAAGGACACCAAACCGATGTTAAGGCTGTATGCCCGCATCTTCAAGGAAGAATGCCCCAACAAGCTTTACGGCGATCTTTGCAACGGTGTGGATGAGGACGTATCCTTTATCACCCTCACTTCCGAGGAAAAGACAGATTTCATCTGCAAAGTTGCTACTAACTGGATAATTAACTCCGCTCTTGCGGGTTCTCCCGCCCGTCCCATTGTTATCGGCAGTGATATTTCTCCTTCTCTGCGCATTGCAGATATAAATGACGATTTGTTTTCCTATTGGTCTGATGTAAAGAGCAGCGTTCAGTCTCTGCCTGCTTATGATACGTCATCACTTTCTACGGATAGTGTCTATGCCGCCTGCGCACGCCGCTACGGAGTGTCCTTCTCCTCGGCGTCCGGCTGTATCGACCGTATTTACAGAGAGCTTTCCGCGCTGTCCGTTCTTAACGACAGAGTTGTAAACGAAATAAAAAATCATTCCGGTCTGGTCACTTTCCCCGTAAAGGAAGGCAAGCGTGTAACCTTTAACGCTTCCCAGACAATGCAAAAGTGCGAGGAAAACGAAAAATTCCTGCGCGAGCGTAAGGGCGAGTGGGAAGCATTTATCCAACAGCTTCCCCGCAGAGTACGAGCTTTCGGCGGTCTTGCTTCTGTAAAAGAAGAACGCAAGCGCGTGTTTGCCGATTTTATGGAGGAGGGCGATACCTTTATAAACGCGGAAATGACACCCCAGCAAATACTCAACGCTTTTTCCGAAGAAGCAAAAAAGAATTCCGCGCTTATGAAGAAAACCGCGGCAAAGAAAAAACTTCTCGATCTTATCGGTGAATACAGCGAATACGGTATAGATTTCTTCTCCGATGACGGTGATGACGATGTGTTTGAATGCACCGAGCAGGATATAAACCGCCTTATTATGAAAAAGGTCACTCCCACCATGTTCTGGCTTGCTGTCCATTACTATGAATGTATGTGGGCTTCTGACCCCGAGGGTAACCCTTATACGCTGTCACCCGTAATTATCGCACCCTACCAAAAGATAGCTGAGCAGTTTGATGAGTTCGATTCCATCCCCCTCCTCATTCTCGACCATGCAGACAGCATCTCTCCCGAGTATGCCGCAGGTCTTTTTGCTCTTGCAAAGACGGCGATCCTCATTTGCGATGGCGGCAATTCTGCTCCCGTCCACACCGTGCCCGCAGGCACAGACCCTCTTCTTGCTATACGTGCAGGCGCGGTTTCTTATGCCGATGAATTCGGCGTTCTCCGCGCAAAGGGACTTTCCGTTTCCTCCTGCTCTATAGCAGATTGCTTCCGCTCTTGACACGGCTCAAAAACTGTGTTATTATTAAGATAATTTATATTGAAAGGATAAAAACCAATGAAAAGAAAAGTCTCTTTTATAGCACTTCTTCTTTGCCTGCTTACCGTTATTTCCGCGGTTACCGCTTGCCAGCCTGCAGACGAAACCAGCAAAAACGATGCCAGCAAGGCTGAGACCTCCGGCACTCCTGAACGTTACGTAGCTGACCTTCCCGAGTTTGCTTGGAATTCTTCTGATGAAAAGTATGCTACTTTCGACGTTCTTGTTTACAACAACAAGGCTCAGAATACATACTTCTCTGAAGAAATCGGATACAATATGTACTCCACAACCGACGAAGTTCTCAACGCCGCTGTTATGGAACGTAATAACTACGTTGAACAGCTTACCGGCGTAGAAATCGTTGCTCATGCAGTTGATAACGTTCAGACCACTCTTGCAGAGGATATTGCTTCCGGCGGCGGTCTGTACGATATGGCTATGCCCTTTATGCCTGCTGCTGCTACCTTCGCACAGGAAGGCAGCCTTTTGGCGCTCAACGAACTGGATTATATCAATCTTGAACAGCCTTGGTGGGATGCAAACGCAACCGAATCCCTTTCTGTTGACGGTATGCTTTATTTTACCACCGGTGATATCTCTATCATGCAGAAGATAGTTTCTACCGCTGTTACCTTCAACAAGGGTATGTATGATGAACTGTTCCCCGGCGAAAAGACCCTTTATGAAATGGTTGACGACAACGAATGGACTCTTGACAAAATGGTAGAAATGGCAAAAGTTGCTACTCAGAACGATGGCGACGGCGACTGGGATATTGACGACCAGTGGGGTTGCTCTTCTTCTTACGGCGATGCAAATATGTTCTATCTTGCATCCGGCAACACCATCTGCGCAAAGGACGCAGACGACCTTCCCATGTTTACTATGGACAGCCAGTCCAGCGTTAACGCTGCAGTTAAGATTCTTGAGCTCCTTCAGCAGACCGACTGGGCTATCCACGCACAGGATATGGGCCAAATGGGTGCTACCGATATTTGGGTTGCTTCTCTTGACGTATTCGGCGAAGGCAGAGCTCTGTTCAGAACCACCGCTTTCTCTGCTATCAAGAAGCTCCGCGCTTATGATAACGGCGTTGAATTCGGTATCATTCCCATGCCCAAGCTTACTGCTGACCAGGATAAGTATTACACTCCCTGCTCCGCTCTCTATGCTTATGCTGTAGTAATTCCCGCAAACGTTGCAGACGCAGATTTCTCTGCTTATATGACCGAGCTTGTTTGCTGCGAAGCAAAGAACTACGTTACCGACGCTTACTATGAAGTAACTCTCAAGAAGCGTGACTCTCAGGACGATGATACCGAGCGTATGCTTGACCTCATCTTCTCCAACGTTGTATACGATCCCGGTTATATCTATAACTTCGGTGCTGCAAACAGCGTTCTTACCAACCTTATGTCTTCCAAGTCTGATGACGTTATGTCTTCTATCGAAAAGATTACCTCTGCAGTTGAATCCGATATCGAAGAAATCATCGAAAACTTCAGAGACTAATAAAAAATATTAACCATTACCGTTTGAATTTTGCCCGCGGCGGGTAGTTTTTACCCGCCGCGCGGTTTCGTTTTTTAATCTTATATTTTCCACACTTGTTTGAAGAAGGGAAAATTAAATGAAAAAAGCATTATTGATTTTTCTTGCATTGCTAATGGTTACATCCTGTCTGGTTTCCTGTAACGAGCGAGAGCCTGATACAAGCGTAACCGACACAAGCCGTGCCGAAGGCGAGCAGGGCTTTAACCCCGAAACCCAGCGTTACGAAACAAATCTTCCCGAATTTTCCTGGGACCTTTCTCAGGGCGGATACGCCACATTTGACGTTGCAGTTACCAGCGATGAAAACCAAAGTACCTATTATTCCGAAGAAATAGGCTTTGATAAGTATTCCACTACCGACGAGGTTATTAACGACGCGGTTATGAAGCGCAACCACTTGGTTCAGGAACTTACCGGCGTTGAAATTGTTGCCCACTACGTCGCAAACGTTGTAACCGCTGTTGAGGACGATATCGCTACCGGCACCGGCAAATACGATATGGCAATGCCCTTTATACATAATGCCGTAACACTGGCGCAGGAGAGCTTGCTGTACGATTTAAGAGACGATTCCTTTTCTGAATATCTTAATTTGGATATGCCTTGGTGGGATCAGTCTGCCAACGCTACCTTCTCTGTTGACGGAAAATTGTATTTCACCACCGGTGATATAACTATAATGACCAAGATAAACACTTGGGCAATAACCTTTAACAAGGAAATGTATGCCACCCTTTTCCCGGGCGAAAAATCGCTTTACGAGATTGTTGAGGACGGGGACTGGACCTTTGATAAGCTGGTTGAATTCTCCAAAGCCGCAACCAAAGATAACGGCGACGGCACTTGGGATCTTAACGACCAGTGGGGGCTTATAAGCGCCTATTCCGATGCTCGCAATTATTACACCGCTTCCGGCGAATCTCTTGCGGAAAAGGACGCAAAGGACCTGCCTTACATTGCTTTTAACAACGAGCGCTCCGTCAGCATCGCGCAGGATGTGTTAGAGCAATTTTCGCAGGTAAACACATGGCATATTTATACCAACACCCTTCCCGTTGCTTCTCCTTGGGTAACTGCTTTGGATATGTTTGCAGGCGGTCAGGTGCTTTTCCGCACCAGCGTGTTCTCTGCTATCAAAAAGCTCCGCAAGTATGATGACGGTATCGAATTCGGTATCGTTCCTCTGCCCAAGTACGATGAAAACCAAGATAAGTATTATTCCCCCAGCGATCCCGCAGGTTACGCGGTGGTCATTCCCATAAATGCGGAAGACCCCGAATTTTCCGCTTATATGACAGAGCTTGTCTGTTGCGAGGCGAAGAATTACCTTACCCCCGCGTATTACGAGACTACGCTGAAGCACCGCGATGCCCGTGATGACGAATCCGAAGTAATGCTTGACCTTATCTTTGATAACAAAAAGTTTGATATCGGTGCTATTTATAATTTCGGCGGTCTGGCAGATATGTTCAGCCAGCTTGCCTCTGCAGGAAGTTCGGATATCGTTTCTAAATTTGAAAGTATTTCCAACACTGTGGATGAGGATATTCAAGAAACTATCACCAATTTTGGCGATTAATAATTTTTAGTATGAAAACGGAGGCAAAAAATGAAAAAAATTATCGTTTTATTGCTGTGTGTACTTATGGTAGGCTCATGTTTACTGGTTTCCTGTAACGACCCTGCCGATACCGCCAGCAAACCCGACACTAACACTTCCGTAGGCGATGGCATGGATGAAAGCGGCAAATACGTTGCAAACCTTCCCGCCTTTTCCTGGGACACTAAGGACGCAACATATGCTACCTTTGACGTTGCAGTTTATTCCAACGAGGTTCAGGAAACCTATTTCTCCGAGGATATCGGATTCGGCAAGTACGCTACTACCGACGAAGTTATTGATAACGCGGTAATGGAGCGTAACAACAGGGTTGAGCAGATGACAGGCTGTGTTGTTACTCCTTGGTATGAAAAGGACGTTGTAACCGCAATAAAAGATGATATCGCTACCGGTGCCGGCAATTACGATATGGCAATGCCCTTCCTTTCCGGCGCAGTTGCTCTTGCTCAGGAAGGCCAGCTTTTCGCGCTTACCGATGATAATCTGGCGCAGTATCTGGATCTTTCCAAGCCTTGGTGGGATCAGGGCGCAACCGAAGCTTTCTCCATTTCCAACCAGGTATATTTCGCTACCGGTGATATCACCATAATGGCAAAGATAAGCACTTGGGCTATCACCTTCAACAAGCAGATGTATGACGAACTGTTTACTGATGAAAAATCTCTGTACGAACTGGTTGAAGACGGCGAATGGACCTTTGATAAACTGATTTCCTTTGCAAAGACCGCTACTCAGGACGACGGTAACGGCACTTGGGATTATAACGACCAGTGGGGTCTTGTAAGTGCATTCTCCGATCCTTATAACTATTATTCCGCAGCAGGCGAATCTGTTGCCGCAAAGGATGCAGACGACCTGCCCTATATCACTTTTGATACTAACCGTTCCGTAACCGTTGCGCAGGGTATTCTTGAAGAGTTTTCCAAGCTCAACGAATGGCACATTTATTCCAATACTCTGGGCACTCCCAGCATTTGGGTAACCTCTCTTGATATTTTCGGCGAAGGCAGAGCTCTTTTCCGTACCAGCGTATTCTCCGCTATCAAGAAGCTCCGTAACTATGAAGACGGTATCGAATTCGGTATCGTTCCTCTGCCCAAATATGATCTTGAGCAGGAAGAGTATTATTCTCCTTCCGGCTCCGGCGCATACGTTGCAGTAATTCCCGTTTCCGCAAAGGATCCCGAATTTTCCGCATATATGACCCAGCTTATCGCTTGCGAGGCAAAGAATTATCTCACCCCCGCATACTACGAAACCACCCTTAAGTCCCGCGATGCTCGTGACGACGAATCCGAAAAGATGCTTGACGAATACATCTTCTCCAACCTCAAGTTCGATGTAGGTCTTATCTACGACTTCGGCGGCGCAGGAAGCATGTTCTCCCAGTTGGCGCAGGAAGGTTCCGCAGATATCACCTCCAAGTTCGACAGCATTAAAGACGCAGTAGAAGCAGATATTGAAGAGACTATCGAAAATTACCGTGCATAAACAACTGTGCGTTTTCCGCTTTCCGGCGGCAAACAGCAGTATATTGTAGGTTTTAATTTAACTATCGATACGGGTGATGTCCTTTTGCGGGCTCACCTGTTTTCGATATATTTAATACGGAGTTTTAACATGAAGAGATTATTAGCAATATTGCTCGGTGTTTTGCTGCTCTGTTCGACAGTGTTGGTTTCATGTAACGATGCCGATGATGTAAGCAAGTCACCTGACGAAAGCGATGTATCCGAAGGGGTAACGGGATATGATCCCGAAAGCGGCAAATATGTTGCAAACCTTCCCGAATTCAAATGGGACGTTAAAGACAGCAGATATAAGACCTTTGACGTTGCCGTAACAAGCAACGAACAGCAGCCCACCTTCTTTTCCGAAGATCTGTGCTTTGATAAATATTCCACTACCGATGCGGTTATCAACGAAGCGGTAAGGGAGCGTAACAACAAGATCGAGCAAATGACAGGCGTTGTTATCAACCCTATTTTTGTTAAGGACGTTACTCTCGCCGTGCAGGAGGATATTGCTTCCGGCGGCGGAAAATATGATATGGCAATGCCTTTTTTGAGATCTGTACGCGGTCTTGCGCAGGAAGGACATCTTTATGCGCTCAACAGTGAAGAGCTTTCTCCTTATCTGGATCTTTCCATGCCCTGGTGGTCACAAGGCGCAAATGACGCTTTTTCCGTAGCTAACCGTATATATTTTACCACCGGCGATATAACTATTATGTCCAAGATGATTACCCGCGCGCTGGTGTTCAACAAGGAAATGTATGCACAGCTTTTTGCGGGAGAAAAATCCCTTTACGAAATGGTAGAGGAAGGCACTTGGACTTACGATAAGCTTATTACAATGTGCAAAGCCGCTACTTTTAATGACGGCGATGATGTCTGGGATTACAGAGACAGATGGGGACTTGTAAGCGAGCTTACAGACCCCTACCAGTACTATAGTGCGTCCGGCGAACTGCTCGTGCAAAAGGACTCTGACGATCTGCCTTATCTCACCTTTGAGACCGACCGTTCTATAGAAATTGCACAGCGCCTTCTTGAAGAATATTCAAAAAAGAACACCTGGCATATATGCTCAAATACCCTCAACACCCCTGATATTTGGGTAACTTCTCTTGATATTTTCGGAGAGGGCAGAGCGCTTTTCCGCACCAGCGTGTTCTCCGCTATCAAAAAATTGCGCAACTATGATACCGGTATCGAATTCGGCATTATTCCTCTGCCCAAATTTGATGAGGAGCAGGAAAGCTATTACGCGCCTTCCGGTGATATGGTGTACGTTGTAGTTATTCCGGTAACCGCTCCCGACCCTGAATTTTCCGCATATATGACCCAGCTTGTCGCTTGCGAGGCGAAAAACTATCTTACTCCCGCGTATTACGAAACCACCCTTAAATCCCGCGATGCCCGTGATGATGAATCTGAAAAAATGCTTGATGAATACATCTTTGCAAACCTCAGATTTGATGTTGGCGCCGTTTATGATTTCGGCGGTATAAGCAGTATGTTCTTCACCCTTGCCCAGCAGGGATCTGCAGATGTCGTATCCAAGTTCGAAAGTATAAAGGACAAAGCGGAAGCGGACATCCAAGATACTATTGACAGTTATACTTCTTAATAATTTATGCCATTTCTACCTATTACATTAAACGAAGCAAGAGAAAACGGTATAACCGAATTCGATTTTATAATCGTGACGGGTGACGCCTACGTGGATCACCCGTCTTTCGGTACTGCCGTCATCGGCAGGGTACTGGAAGCGGAGGGATATACCGTCGCAGTTATTCCCCAGCCGGATTGGCGCACTACCGAGGATTTCAAACGGTTCGGCAAGCCCCGTCTTGCATTTCTGGTTAACAGCGGCAACATTGATTCCATGGTTGCCCATTATACCGCCGCGCGCCGCCGCCGCAACAGTGATTATTATTCTCCCGGCGGTGTTGCGGGCAAACGTCCCGACCGCGCCGTCAGCGTATACAGCAAAGCAATCCGCCGTATTTACGGAGATGTACCGCTTTGTATAGGAGGTCTGGAAGCCTCTCTTCGTCGATTTGCGCACTATGACTACTGGGACAATTGTGTCCGCCCCTCCGTTTTGATGGATACCGATGCCGACCTTCTCATGTTTGGTATGGGCGAGCATCAGATCGTGGAAATTGCTCAGCGTTTGCGTGACGGAGAATCCATCGCCATGATGCACGATATTCTCGGCACTGTATATGCAATACCCACAGATGAATATGCCTATATTCCGTCCTCTGTGGAGTGTCCGCCTTTTGACGAAGTAAAGTCGGAT
>JAZSIT010000157.1:0-6039 GCA_045533895.1 Eubacteriales bacterium | reverse complement strand
CGATGATGTTTCCGAGGACGAGGTTAGCAAAGAGCCTTACGTTCCCGATACAAACGAGCACGGTGCTTTCAGAATTTCAAGTATCGACGATGTTTCCGACGAAAACGGCACACGTTCTTACAAGGTTTATGCGCCTTATACGGATACGTATACGCTTGTCGGGGAGGGAGTAAAGGAAATAAAGCTTACCCAAGGCGAAACAGTGGTAGCGCAAGGCGCAGAGTCTTTGACAGCAAGTCTAACCAAGGATGAGGTATATACCTTAACTGTAAGTGCTGAGGCAAACGTAGATTTCAAAATTACCACCACGGCAGAAAATCACGTGGTCACCCTGCCCTACGATGTGGCAACGCCGGAGGATATTACAAACATTGACGTTAACGGAAGCGACGCTCTTACCGCCGCAGAGGTAAACTACATAAAGCGCACAGGCGGCACCTACATTTATTCCAATAACCCAGAGCAGTTCGGTTCCCAGCACGTGGGTAAAGCCTTTATGCGTAACGAAGGACTCACGGGCGACGTTTACGTTACCTTTGAGCACGCGAATTATTCCGGCAATAACGCTTATCTGGGTTATCAGCTTAAAAATAATTCTGACCACGACGTATATATTACCATTACCAACGTGGGTTATCAGTGGATCGGCACTTGGTTCGGACAGCTTGCGTGGTATGATTTTTATAACACTTCCTTTGAACTGCCCGATGATTATCTTAACGCAAACGGCGGTATTACGTCCAAATACTCTCATTTGGATTACGCATACCGCAAGTACGAGCCCAGAGTATATCAGCCCACCACCTACCGTCTGCCTGCAGGTGAATATTTCTGGGTAATCGGCGGAACGAGCGCAGATGCATACAGAAATATTAACGTAGACAATTCCGCTAACCACTACGTAAACAACATACGCTGTGCCAACGGCAACGTAAAGTTTACCGTAACCGGCGGTGAGGTTACGGGCACCATGTACTGCTATACCAACGCTTCCCAAGTAAAAGCAGAACCCAAAGCACTTGGCTACGTTGCCGCAGGATACGCACAGCAGTATTCGGGAATCGGACACCACCACGGCGTTATCGACAACTATATGTCCTGGACCTTCGGTGACGATGACAAGGCGGGTATGCTTCCCGTAACCTACACAAATCTTTACGCAAGCTTTGTTCCCTCTGTGGGTCCTGCATATATGGAATACAAGAGCACCGAGCATACCCACAATACTACCACTTGGATGACCCATCTTAATCCCCAAAATGACCACAGGGCTGTGGGCATGGATATGGTTGAGTTTATCTGGCACGATAACAAAGGCAAGGAGATAGTCATTGACAATCATCATGCCGACGGATGCGGTCAGCCTGCTAACACCGCCAACTGGATGATAGAGTATCAGGACCATTTCACCCTTGTTAACCAAGGTGATACTGACAGAACTGTTACCTTGCACCTCCGAGACCACGGCACGCTTGCCATTCTTGTACGTGACAGTGTTAACGGCGAAGTGCTTGAAGCTTCCTACACCGCAGGACTGGGCGAAAACAGCAGTGTTTTCAGCAATTACACTTATGAAGTGGTGATACCTGCACACAGTATAAAGCAGATAACCCTTGACTATCTGCTGGTTGCCTGCTCCTACGGAAGCGTTATCCACGCTGTTGAATTGGATTAAATTTACATAACAAAACAACACCGCCAAAGATAAAGGCGGTGTTGCTTTTACAATGCGGTAAATACGGACTGTATGGTTTCGGTATTATCCTCGGAATACTCAATTTCCTCGGAAACTATGCGTGCAAGACGGACAAAATCTTCCATGCTTTTCGCTTTTTCAACCTTTGCGGAAGATGCAAGCAGTCTTTCGCAAAACAAGCAGAAAAAGAGCCGCGCGCGAAAATCATCCTCGTCCCAAGCTTCTGCACAATGGCGGTATATAAAATATGCAAGTGCACGCTCAAGATACTCTTCATACTCTGCGGGAGTATAAATATTCGAAGAATAACGCATAAACAATTGTTTGTGGCTTTCGTCAAGATATTCAAGGGTTTTGATTACATCACGCCACCGGTCATCGGAAAGACGGGACGGAGAAACGCCGTATTTTTCATATATGCGGCAAAGTTTTCCTTGGTAAATAACACTTTCGTCAGCAAGCAAACTGTATATCACACTGCGCCGTGAGATAGTATCAAAGGAATTAACAAGTTCTTCCCCGCCCACCTCATCAATGACAGTAAAGGTATCATAATCATCGGAAGAAAGAATAATACGGCACGCTTCCTCACAAGCCATACCCAAGCCCGCTTCAACTCGGCCGGGCAGAAAATTATAAAAACGGGGATGCTCGCGGCAAATATCGCAAAGATATTCTTCCCCTGCGTTGATAATTATTTTGCAAAGTCCGTTTTTATCAAGATGAGGGCATTTATCCCCTGCCCCAAGGCGGAAATGAGGTGTTGGAGCAGTATCTATACTTGACATTATCTCCTTTGCGTAACCGCAGGAAAGGGCGCGGTATTTTTGAAGCGCGTCCTTGTCAATATCTATCTCCCACCCCACACAACAACTGTGAGTGCATCTTTCGGCAGTACAGGAGAATTTTCTATAATATTTTGGCGCGTACAGCTTCATAGCGAGCCCCTTTGCAGTTTTGTTTTATATTGGTATTATATCACACTAAAACATGATTTGCAATCTGCCGAGCAAGCAAGTTGACAACACGGTAAAATTGTGATAAACTGACGATATACACCGGACCTTGAAAGTGAGGCGCAAATTATGAAAAAGAATATATTGTTTTTCTTTATAATAACCATTACTTTTGCGGGGCTGTTCGGCTGCGTTCAATCTTCGGAAGGGGATATTTCCCATGTTTCCTTTGCCCAAGACGAGAGCGCGGTTTCTGTGCCCGACGTGCAAACCAGCATAAATACCGATGAAAGTGACGAAAGCAGTATGGCACCGGAAACCAGTGTTTTTGAACCAAGCGACGAAATATCCGAAGATATAAGCGAAGTATCGGCAGAAGAATCGATTTTGGAGGTTTCGGAAACCGTTTCACAAGAAGAGCCAGAGCAATCCAAACCCGAAGAAACATCCAAACCCGCAGAAACTTCAAATCCTGCAGAAACCTCAAAACCCCAAGAAACCTCAAAGCCTGCAGAAACTTCAAAGCCCGAAGAAACCTCAAAACCCGAGGATACCTCTGTACCGGAAGTATTTGAAGAGGTTTATACAGACGCAGGAGATGCAGAATTTATACCGTCCGGTTATCTGTTGTACGACGGCGCGGCATATTCCCAGGCATATTTTAACAAACAGGTTTCGGAACGGTATGCGGATACATACGTTAAGTACACCAAGCTCTTCCCCAACACACGCATTTCGGTAATCAACCACCCCGCATCCTGCATAAACATTAAAAACCCCTACGTTCAGGCAATGCTTAACGACCAATGCAAGGTGCTGGACAATATGGCTGCCGTTATGTACGGTGACGTAAACTATATAAACCTGAAAGACACCTTTATGGAGCATCAGGGTGAATATCTGTTTTTCAAGAGCGATTTCCACTGGACACAGCTTGCCGCCTATTACGCATACTGCGAATTTGCAAAGTCGGTCGACCTTACCCCTACTCCACTTTCCGCCTTTGAGGACCGTATTCTTACAACCACCTTCATCGGTCTTACCAATACATACGCAAAAGACGAGCGTGTTAACTCTTTCTACGACACCTTGCACGCATATATGCCCCGCAAGGAGCACACTTATACGGTATATTACGACGCCGGCATGACGTTAAAGGGTCAGTACGACACCTGCGTGCATACGTATATAAAAACCTATTCATGTTTCCTTATCGGCGACCAGCCTTATGCGGAAATACAGGTACCTGAAAATGACCAGAACAAGGTTGCGCTTGTTATAAAAGAATCATCCGGTAACGCCTTTGTTCCTTTCCTTATAGAGCATTACGGTAAAATTATAGTCATCGACCCCAGACACTGTATGTTAGATATCCGTCCTCTTGTAGAAAGCGAAGGCATTGACGATATTATTCTCTTTGCCACCGCCTCCACCTCCAACGGAAACACATATTGTGATTACTATTTAAGACTTATAGGACAATAAAATATGCAAGTACGCCGCCGAGGGATTGACCTTCGGCGGCGTTTTTTGCAAAAGACAACGGTTCATTGAGATTGTAACAACGGATTGATAATTGTTTTTTTACGAATACCTGCTATAATAAAATCACACCGGTGATAAACAATTTTTGGAGGTGCTTTTATGCAGCTTAGTTTAGGACAAAAAATACGCGAGCTACGCAAGCGCGACGGTAGAACGCAAGAGAATCTTGCCGAAGCGTTGGGCGTGACTTCACAAGCAATCTCACGCTGGGAATCAAACGGCGGGTACCCCGATATGGAAATGATCCCCGCAATCGCCAACTATTTCCATATATCTATTGATGAACTATTTGGATACAACTCCGAGAGAGAAGAAAAAATTAAAAGCATTTTGGATAAAGCAGGCAGAGCTCGGAAAAGCCAAGGCTTCACTTTAATCAAAGGACATATATCCGAAGAGTTAAGGGAGTGTATCGATATGCTCCGCATCGCCGCAGACGAATTTCCAAACGAACCGAGAATACTTCTGAGACTGGCGGAAATGCTGCATTTGTGGGGATTTAATGAGCAGGGCTTGGTCGCGGATTACGACAGCGAATCGGGCATTTTAAGGTACGATACGGAGCTTCACTCGACAAATGCATATTGGCAGGAGGCATTAACGGTTTACGAAAAGCTGTTAAAGAGCAATCCTTCTGCCCAAGAGCGTGAGACGGCTATTCGCGGAATGGTTCCCCTTTATTGCAGAATGGGGAAAATAAAGGAAGCCAAAGCGCTGGCAGAAGCGCAAAATTCAATCAGTACCTGCAAGGAAATGCTTTTGCCGTCGGCAACCCAAGGCGAAGAAATGATGGGATATGAAGGTCAGCGGATAATGACGCTTCTGTTACAGCTTAATGTGTCTATATCCAGTGCGATTTCGGCTAAAAACTTAGGTAACTCGGAATATAAGCGCAAAATCACCTTGGCGCTTCTCCACCTTTATGAAACGGTCTTTGAAGACAGCAGATTCGGTGATTATCACCAATCTATCGGTCAGCTATATATGGATTTGGTAAATTACGAATCCCATGTAACAAAAGATTTCGAAAAGGCACTTGAATATTTTGATAAGGGATTCAACCACTATACGGAATACGAGCGAATTTATTCGGAAGGCAATTATTCCTATACAGCGCCTTTGGTTTCACATTTGGAGCGCATCGAAAAATGCGAACACCGTCCTCTCGGCGAGAACTTTTGGCAAAAGGAGCTCATACTCCTACCGGAAGATTTCAAAAACGAACTGCGCAAGAATCAAAAGTACGCCGTGTGTTTTGAATAGCAAAACCACACCGACAAATACGCCGCCGATGAATTTCGGCGGCGTGATTGTGTATTGAACCACATTCATTACAAGGAAATATTCCCAATGTAGTTGAAAACATTTCAAAAGATAAGTTATTGAATTTACCGTTTTTCGCATGTTACAATAATATTGCAGACGGTACCTCTGACTTTATATTTATGGAGAAGCGTATGAAACTTAAAATAGCAGAGAATATACGAAAACTTCGTCACAATTTAAACCTATCTCAAGAACAGTTGGCGGAAAGACTCGGTGTTCGTTTTCAGGCAGTAAGCAAATGGGAACGTGGCGAAACATATCCGGATATCGAATTGTTGCCGTCAATAGCAAGTTTTTTTGGTATTTCTGTTGATGAACTTCTTGGAACAAATGAAATAGAAGAAAATATTGCAGTAGAAAAAATAGTTGAAACTTTACGAATGCATGATTTTGAGAAAGATTATGGGAAACTGATCGAAGTTGCCGAAGAAGGATTAACTCAATTCCCCAACAACCATTTGTTAATGGCGTGGATTGTATATAGCTCCTCAAAAATCAACCCTGAAAGAAGCATCG
>JAZSIT010000058.1:0-6394 GCA_045533895.1 Eubacteriales bacterium | reverse complement strand
CTTCTCGTAAAAGAATTTATATCTTGCGTCTTCGCGTACAGAGTCAAACCAACGCCAAGAGGAAAGCGCCCGTTCTATATCTTTCCCCAGTTGCCAAAACAGCCATAAATAAGGCGACCAAACCTCGGTATTATCATTGGTGCGGATATTTACAACACATCCTTTGTCAACCTTTGATATTTGAGCATTTTCAAACAGAGCGGGGTTGCCTGTGTCCATCCACGCGCCGTCGGGTATTAAAAGCCAGCGTTGGAATAAGCCAAAACTTCTTTCCAAGTATTCAAAGCCTTCATCATACTCACCTGCACCGATAAGCGCGCCTGCGGCTTTCAAGCAGCAATCCGCATAACATCCGCTCCATGCTTCGGGAACAATGCCGTCTTCGGTTATGGCTTCGAGTATACGCATACGGTATTTCATAAGCGCGGCAGTCCTTGCCGGATTTTCAAACAGCATATCGTTTCCCTGCTCATAATACCGCATATATTCTCTTCCGAGGAAATGCATAAGCGTAAGCAGGTCGTTGGCGTTGCTCTGACTTTCGAATTTATCCTTTGTGCCTCTGCGCCAGTATCTTTCCTCGATGCGTTCATTAAGGCAGGATGAATAAAACTGCTCGCTTTTATACTGCCAGTTCTCCCAATCCTCATCGGTGCAAACAATACTCATTACCTCGGTAGCGTTTTGTCTTGTGTATTCCCAACTGCACTCCGCAAGTATCTTGGTGCATACTTCCTTAACCAGCTCGTATTCGGTATCCCAAGATTCACGCTCTTTCATTATTGCCCACACAAGATCTTCGGCAATGGTGAAATCCGAAGGGTACTTGCGGTAATATTCTTTGGCAAGCTCAATCTTATCCTTCCACACAAGTTCGCTGTATTTTTTCTTGTATTCCTCTATATCCGCTTGCTTTGCGGCATCGTCGTTTCCGATTAGCTCATCTACAGTGATTTTGAAAAAATTGGCGATTCGCGGCAGCATGGTTATATCCGGATATCCGCCTCTCTCCCAATTCGACACCGCCTGCGGAGACACTTTTAACGCATACGCCAGTTCCTCTTGCGTAAGCTTGAGCTTTCTTCGCTCGCGTAAAATGGTTTCTGCAATCTTCAGTTCAATCATAAATAACCTCCTCGTCAATAGCAGGCGCGCACCTGACGATATAATAATAGCATTTGTAAAGCTATTTTACAATAACGTTATATTTTAGTTTTCTAAAGCAACATTGGAAAAAAACAAGCGTTGATTTACCGCCATAACCACCCCAAAACAATCACCCCAAGAAAAAACCATACCGAACAAAGTTAAACCGCACTTCAAAAACAATGAAGTGCGGTTTTTGTTATTTAAGAATGATTCCTATACTTCGGTAAACGCTGTTATACACTCCGTTATCAAGCTTATATAAATAAGTAATCCTAACGTGATGAAATACACCGTAGCTACCGTCTTCAAGCAGAACTATTTGAGAATTGGACGGATCAATTTCCATCGAAAGTTCAACAAGCTTTTCGGCATTGGGAATTTGCGAATTATCACAGATTTCCTGCGCTTTTTCAAGCACTCGTTGTTTAGCACTTTCGGATAAAAAGGCTGTATGATTTGTTTTGGTTTCCGAATCCGCAAGAGAAGCTCTGAAGTTATGATCTACCGAAATTTCTATAATCTCGCCGTTTTTGTTCATTTTGATTGTAATCCAATCGTAAAAGCTGTTTATGCGAGCCAAATTGTCTGTATATTCCTTTTGATTTTTGCTGTTTTCAAGGGTTTTTTCGAGCTCATAGCTATACATATCGGGGAAAAGCTCTTTGACAAGCCTATTTTTAGCTTCCACCACCGATTTGTATTCCCACTGACTTTGGAATATCTGTCCCGACTGTTTCGCAGGTTCATAATAAAACATCGCTATTTCATCAGTAAGAGCATTCACAGTTATAAAACCGCCGTCAAACAAATAAGTATGGAGCGGCACGTAAGATTCTTTTATATGAATATAACAGCGTGTTCTACTGTATTCGCAGGAATACTCTTTTCCAAATATGGTAAAGGTGCGATGTTTCGGCACAGTTTCATCAACATGCTCTGCTTGGTTTTCCATTGAATAAAATGGGTCTTCACAAACGGTATCACCCAAATATGAGGCATGGTCGGTATAAATATCAAAGGCAATTATTTTTGCGTGTTCCAAAATTTCGTCTATATCGCTTTGCTTAAGTGTGGCACTGCCCTTTGAAAAATAATCCTCCATATCACCCACGGGTACGGCAGGAACATACGCCTTGGCATAAATATCCTCTGACGAGCTGCTTTCTATAAGCTTGTAAAAAACATAAAAAGGTATTATCGGTGTATCGGAAGAAAGTGTCCACATATAATTGCGCATACCACTCGGGTCGAAGCAATACTCGTATGAAACGTAATCGTAATCCGAAAAATCCAAAATATCCTTTCCGTTCAAACCCTGCCAGCTATGTGCGCCAAAGCTATATCCCTTTTTAAGCAGTTCTTGTGCTTCTTTTAAGGAAACTCGTTTTGAGACCCCAAGATTTTCGTATATATCCTCCATTGGCAGACGGTAATCGTTATACCGGACGCTTATACGGTAAGTATTCGTTGAAGGGGTGAAAATAATGTCAAATTGTATCTTATCCCAAAGGATTTTATCGCCGTAATCAAAATCAAGTTCCGTTTGCCTGTACAAAAATGCACGAACACTTGTATATGGAGTATCCGCATATTCTTCCCCGTACTCGTTTTTTTTCAGTTGAATTTTATTAAATTTTTCCCCGAACATTCGGTTAAGCGCAGGCAAAAACGCAAAAATATCCTCTTTTATACTGTCCTCGTCTTTTGTAACATCTATATTATATTGGTTACCGTAAAGGGTGAATACAGGGACATCGCCCTTATTTTCAATATCAACATACGCATAGTTTGCTATGATGGTCTGAATAATATGCATACTTCCGCCTTCAAACAAAAGCTCTTCTGTACGCGGACTGCGTATATCCCCCGTATCCAACACCTCCATATCGCTTATTGTGTAATCCGGCACATCAATCCCCAATGCCTTTGAAATTTCCGGAATGCACTTTTCTGCAAAGCTGCGGCATTCTTCCGAGTTGAAATTATTGCCGCCGTACACAGCCTCCCAATATTCAGCACTGTTATATTTGTATACAAAAGCATAATTCTTTTTGGGAACACGCTTCGTTTTCGGCGACTCACCTTTAGGTAATATAACTTGCTCATAACATACCTCGCTACTGTTATAACTCGGCAAGGTTAAATTTATTTCCAAACTTGAAAATCTGCCGTCGTATTTCGGAGAAAAAGTATACACAAATACTCCGCTTAACGTGCCAAACAATAAAAGCACGGCGCAGGCGCAGGAAACCGCAGAAACAGATATTCGCTTTGCAAAAAGTCTATTGCGGTATTTTTTTGTTTTGGATTCAAGGGCGACAGAAGCTTTTTCCACAAGATCATGGGTAATATAGCTCACCGCTTCAAATAAGGTGTTGCCTGTCATATTTCGTATCCCCTTTCCGCAAGAAATCTTAAAAGCCGCTTACGTGTGCGGGAAAGTATGTTGGCAACATACTTTTCGTCAAGACTTAATCTGCAGGCTATCTCGGATACGGGATAAACGAAATAATATCTTGCTATAAATATATTTCTGTCCCTTTCGGAAATTCTGTTCAAAAACAAAGATATCTTTTCTCCCAGTTCCTTAAGTATTATCTCGTCCTCCGCAGAGCGATAATCCGATACCCCAACGCCCAATTCCTCTAAAGCAAGCTCGGTCTCTTTCCCGCCGCGCTTTTGGCGGTGGAAATACTTATATCGGTCAAGGGCAAGATTTCGGGTTATCCTACCGAGAAAACCTTTGAGATTTAACGGTCTTGCAGGGGGAATTGAATTCCAAGTCTTATGCCAAGTGTCGTTTACGCATTCCTCGGAATCTGACTTATCGTTAAGGATGTTAAAAGCGATGGTAAAGCAGAATCCGCCGTATTTTGCGTCGGTTTCAACAAGGGCAGTTTCATCTCTGTTGTTATACAGCTCTATAATCTTAGCATCTTCCACAAGACCTCCTCCTTTCTCTGCTTACTACATATACAGACGACAAAAATTACATTTTACACCATCAATATAACATAAAAATATTAGTAAGTCAAAAAAACCGAGCACTATGTGATGCTCGGTTTTATATTTTGGTAATTATTTTAATATTTCTTTGTAAGACGTTCCGACTATTTCTGCGGTGGCGCGGGCAGAGGTCTGCTCCGAAACGGAAACGCACGCCTGCTGTGCCAGCTCGAAAGGTATATTGAAATAGGCGGTTACGCCCATACCGTATACGGTATCCTTTTCCTCGCCGCCCATTTTGGTGACGGAATAACGTATTTTTTGGTAATCCGTATAGTCGCTGTCAGTCCTGATGAGAGCGCAGGGGGACATTTCCACCGTACCTGCGGCGTTTACCGCAAGGATGGCTCCGTCCGTATAAGCGCGTACAAGACCGCCTGTGCCAAGCAGTATTCCGCCGAAATAACGGGTTACCACCACGGCGCAATCTACAAGATTACGTCCGCGAAGCACGTTAAGCACGGGCATACCGGCGGTACCGTGAGGCTCACCGTCATCGGTAAAGCGGGACAGATTATTCTCACGCAGGATATAGGCGTATACGTTGTGCTTTGCATCGGGATATTTGGCTTTTATCTTTTTTACAAAGGCGATAGCCTCGTCCTCGGTCTCAACACGGGCGGCGTTACCGATAAACACGCTTTTCTTTTCGGTAAAGCGGTCCTCGGCAGGCATTCCCAAAGTTAAATACTCTTTCATTTGGTGCCGAACTCACTATATACTGCGCGGATAGCTTTTTCAAAATCGCTGTCGTCAACACCGACGATAATATTCAGCTCGCTGGAGCCCTGGTCGATCATACGGATATTAATATCGTTCTTTGCAAGGACGGTAAATACTCTGGATGCGGTACCCTTGGCGCTCTTCATACCTCTGCCCACTACGGCGATAAGGCTGACACCTGTAACAACGTCAATATTATCGGGGGAAACAGCGCGGGTTATCTCGGTAAGCAATTCGGGCTCTCTGCCCTCGATCTCCTTGCGGCTGAGTACGACGCACATGGTATCAATACCGGAAGGCAGATGCTCAAAGCACATACCGTGAGAGGAGAGTACCTCCAGCACCTTCTGAACGAAGCCGATTTCCGAGTTCATAAGGTCCTTTTCGATACGGATTACCGCAAAGTCCTTCTTTCCTGCGATACCGGTAATAAGACCGTCCGTAGGAATATCCTCGGATTCGGGCACGATCATAGTGCCGTTATCCTCAGGTCGGTTGGTGTTTTTAATATTAATGGGAATACCTGCAAGCTTTACGGGGATAACAGCTTCCTCGTGAAGAACGCCTGCGCCCATATAAGAAAGCTCACGCAGTTCGCGGTAGGTTATGGTCTTAATAGGAGTAGGATCCTCTACAATACGGGGGTCGCACATAAGGAAACCGCTAACGTCGGTCCAGTTTTCGTATATATCAGCCATTACTGCGCGGGAAACCAGCGCACCGGTAATATCACTGCCGCCGCGTGCAAAAATACGCACCTTGCCGTATTCGTCCGCACCGTAAAATCCGGGGATAACTGCGTTGTACACACCTGCAAGACGCTCGCCCATAATGGCGTTGGTGGTGTGAGGGTCAAACTTGCCGTCTGCGGTAAAGCGAACTACCTCTGCCGCATCAACAAACTCAAAGCCGAGGAAAGCGGCAAGCACGATACCGTTGAGATATTCACCTCTGGACGCCATATAGTCCACTGTAGTGCCCTCTGCCAGCGCGTTTTCGATAAGCGCGAACTCGTTATCAAGAGATATCTCCACGCCGAGGTCTGCAATAATGCCGTTATAACGCGCTTTTATCTGCTCCCACAGGGGCATATAATCCGCCGTTTTCTGGCAAGCGATAAGCATATCGGTTACTTTAATATCATCCTTAAATCTCTTACCCGGTGCGGAGGGAACAACGTATCTGCGCGCTTTATCTGCCGCAACTATTGCCGCAACCTTTCTGAACTGGTTTGCGTCCGCCAGGGAGCTGCCGCCGAACTTGGCGACCTTTTTTCTGTTTCTGAACAACATTTTATCAAATCCTTTTACAGAATGCTACATAATATCACAGTTTAATAATATCACAAAAAAAATGCTTTTGCAAGAGAAATTTACTCTGATGCTGTCAGTATATGCGGGTTGTTGTCAAACAGCGAAAACACGCCGTAAAATCTGTATAATATAAACAAATAATTTGTGTATAAATTGTGTGCATTCCTTAAACTTTTGTCTGATAAAGCGGAAAATATTGACAA
>JAZSIT010000142.1:0-13247 GCA_045533895.1 Eubacteriales bacterium | reverse complement strand
GTATAAGGCGCATAAACCTTGTAAGAACGTGTGCCGTTTTCGTCGGAAACATCGTCGATACTTGAAATTCTGAAAGCACCGTGCTCGTTTGTATCGGGAACGTAAGGCTCTTTGCTAACCTCGTCCTCGGAAACATCATCGTTTTTGCTGGTTTCGGGCTTTGAGACCTCGGGGCTTGCCACGGAATTTTCGCTCACTTCCTCGGATACGTTGCTTTCCTCTGTACCGTCTACGCAGGCAGAAAAAGAAAACAACATAACAAACAACAAAATCAAAGCAATATACCGCTTCATTTTACTTCTCCTTATATATCTTCAATTTCCCGTATAATATATACCACGTAATACGGAAACGAAGAGAAATGTGTTATTGTGCAGGTTGGTGATCGCAAACCTGCGCATTTAGTTTACAACCGCCGGCAGCGTTTGTCAATAGTTTCTTTAATAATATCACATAAATGTAAAGGAATTGTAAAGAAAACGCTTTTTGTTATAAAAAAACAAAAAGCGTTTTTTGTTGGGGGAGATTAGCTTGTATATTATTTATCTCTGTACTCGTCCGCTTCCGGAGCCTTTTGCAAGGCTTTCCACTTCGGAAACGCTTACCATATTATAATCGCCCTCAATGCTGTGCTTAAGGCAGGATGCCGCCACTGCGAACTCAATAACCGCAGAGTTATCATATCCGTTGAGCAGGCTGTATATAAGACCTGCGCCGAAGCTGTCGCCGCCGCCGACACGGTCAACGATATGCATATCATATTTGCGGGAGAAATATGCCTGACCGTCGGTATAAAGCATTGCACTCCAGAAATTATCGTTGGCACTTACACTTTCGCGGAGGGTGATGGCAACGCCCTTGAACCCGAACTTTTCGGTAAGCTGTTTTGCTACGCTTATATATCCCTCGCGGTTAAGCTTGCCGCTTTCAATATCTGTATTTTCTGCCTCAATGCCGAAAACGTCCTTTGCGTCTTCCTCGTTGGCAATACAGTAATCAACGTATTTGCATACCTCGGTCATGGTTTCACGGGCTTGGTCCTTTGTCCACAGCTTTTTGCGGTAGTTAAGGTCGGTGGAAACGGTAATTCCCATTTCCTTTGCGGTCTTGCAGGCTTCAACGGTGATGCTTGCGGTCTTTTCGCTCAAAGCGGGGGTAATTCCCGTAACGTGGAACCAGCTTGCACCTTCCAGTATCTTTTTCCAATCGAAATCGGTTTCATCCGCTTGTGCGATAGCAGCACCCGCGCGGTCGTAAATAACCTTGCTGGAACGCTGGGACGCGCCTTTTTCACAGTAATATATTCCGACGCGGTTTCCGCCGCGTACTATCTTGGTGGTATCCACACCGAACTTGCGCAGGGAATTTACTGCCATCTGACCTATCTCATGGGCAGGAAGCTTTGTAACAAATGCCACGTCCTCGCCGTAATTTGCAAGACTGACAGCCACGTTTGCTTCCGCACCGCCGAAGGTAGCCTGAAGTCTGTCGGATTGAACGAATCTTAAATATCCCTCGGGTGCGAGGCGGAGCATAAGCTCGCCAAAAGTAACTATTTTACTCATTTTATCTTCTCCATAAGCATTGCGGTGTTTTCCGCAATGTTTCCTTTCATTATAAATGAACCGCCGATAGCCTGAATCTTATCAAACGCCAGATATTCCTCGATATTTGTCATATCAACACCGCCGGTGGGAACAAACTTTATCTGGGGGAAGGGGGCGGCAAGGGCTTTCATCGCCTTAAGTCCGCCGTAAATTCCCGCGGGGAAGAATTTTACCGTGGTAATTCCAAGAGAGATAGCTTTCATTATCTCGGTAGGTGTAACACAGCCGGGGAAATAAGGAATATTATTTTCCACACAATATACCGCTACTTCCTCGGAAAGACCGGGGGATACGATAAATTCCGCGCCTGCCTCCAATGCTTTAAGGCATTGTTCAAGGTTTATTACGGTTCCCGCGCCGATGCACATATCGGGATAAAGCTGTTTTCCCAGCTTTATTGCGTCTGCGGCGCAGGGAGTGCGGAAGGTTATCTCCGCGCAGGGCAGACCGCCCTCGCAAAGACCGCCTAAGGTTCTTTCGGTATCGTTAATATCGTTAATAACCACAACGGGGATAAATTTGAAATCGTTTATCATGTCACACCTCTTGTATTATACACCGGAATAAGCGGAAAATCCGCCGTCAATGGGGAGCACCACTCCGGTGATAAAGCCTGCTGCTTTTTCGTTCAGTAAAAACAGAAGTCCGCCTTCCAGCTCTTCGGTTTCGCCGAAACGTCCCATAGGAGTTGCGGCAAGAATCTTTCCGGTGCGTGCGGTAGGGGTACCGTCATCGTTCCAAAGGAGCTTTGCGTTTTGCTGTGTGGAGAAAAATCCGGGAGCTATTGCGTTAACTCGTATTCCTTCTCTTGAAAAATGCACCGCAAGCCACTGGGTAAAGTTGCTTATTGCGGCTTTTGCGCCGGAATAAGCAGGTATTTTGGTAAGAGGAGTAAAAGCATTCATAGAGGAGATATTGAGAATGCTGCAGCCTTTTCTGCCAAGCATCTGTGAAGCAAAGGCTTGTGTGGGAATGAGAGTGCCGAGGAAGTTAAGATTAAATACAAAACCAACTCCGTCGGAATCAAGGTCAAAAAAGCTTTTTGTGTCGGAATCAATGTCGCCGGGCTCGTAATATTCCTTATCGGTAGTGGCGCGGGGATTATTTCCTCCTGCGCCGTTTATAAGAATATCGCATTTGCCAAGGTCCTTTTCCACTTGCTCCGCAACGGACATACATACGGCTTTGTCCAGCACGTTGCAGGAATACGCCTTTGCTTTTCCGCCTTCGGCATTTATTTCCTCTGCGTACCTAGTCGCCGCTTCAAGATTAAGGTCAAGGAGCGCAACAGCCGCGCCGGCACGGGCCAGCACCTTTGCAAAATAACTGCAAAGCACACCGCCTGCTCCGGTCACAACGGCAACCTTGCCGGTAAGGTCTGTATCCAAAACGTTTTTGTTCATATTATTATATACTCCTTTTACTCACCGCTTTTTTCGCAAGCCTCAAACAATCCGTTGATATATGCTGCGCCCAACGCTCTGTCAAACAAACCGTAGCCGGGCTTGCCGGTCTCGCCCCAGATGATTCTGCCGTGGTCGGGACGCACATATCCGTCAAAATTATTATCGCAAAGGGCTTTAACCACCTCGTATATGTCCAGCGAACCGCAGGAGGACAGGTGCGCTCTCTCTTCAAAAGAACCGTCTTCCATTATCTTTATGTTGCGTATGTGCATAAAGGCAATTCTGTCCATTTCCGCGTACTTGCGTACCATCTTGGGGATATCGTTGCTTGCCGCACATCCCAGACTTCCCGTGCAAAGGCACAGACTGTTGGCAGGGCTGTCGTACAGCTTTAAGAATCTGTCAAGATTTTCTTCGTTGGTAATAATTCTGGGGAGTCCGAATATAGGGTAGGGGGGATCATCGGGATGTATCGCCATTCTTATTCCGCACTCCTCGGCAACGGGAATTACCTTTTTAAGGAATTTTTCTATATTCCTCCAAAGTCCATCTTCGCCCAGCTCGCCGTAAGCGGTTATAAGCTCACGTACCTGCTCCTGAGTATAGCTCGCGTCCCATCCGGGAAGATGAATATCATCCTTGAGAGGGTCAAGACCCTTCATCTGGTCCCAATACATTACAAGGCTGGTAGAACCGTCGGGTGCTTTTTTATCAAGCTGTGTGCGTGTCCAGTCAAAAACGGGCATGAAATTATATGTAACGCATTTAACGCCGTATTTGGCGCAACGGCGTATGTTTTCGCAGTAAACGTCCAAAAGCGCGTCCACATTTCCTCTGCCCAGCTTTATATCCTCGTGTACGGGAATAGATTCCACCACGTCAAACACAAGACCGCTCTTGTCGCAATCCTCTTTCATTTTCTTAAGACTTTCCTCGGGCCAGACTTCTCCCGGCTTAACATCATATACAGCGGAAACTATTGACCGCATACCGGGTATCTGGGAAATATATTCGAGGGAAACGGGGTCGTCCTTGCCGTACCAACGGAACGAAAGCTTCATATTCATTTATCTATGACCTCCAAAAAATTCATATATAAAGGGAGCAAAAACAAACTCCCATTTTATTCCTATTATATTATAACTAATTTGCGGCGTTTCTTCAAGTGGCTGAATACATAAAAAACAATTATTTTTTTGTTTTATCTGCTCTTAAGGATGAAGCGCACATTTTTTTGCCTGCATTTGTATACTTATTAAAGATATATTTTTGTGCATTTGAATAAAAAATTGAACGATAAACCCGTAAAACTGCACTTTTATTCCGTTTAAGTTGGAAAATGTAATAAATTCTCACAAATGAATTGACAAAACAAACTAAATGTGTTATTATTGATATGCTTATTGGTTGATATCTTGTCGTAATATGGCTTCAGCCAATGTGCAGAAATGTTTTTTAGACATGTTACCGCTTTGCAAAGCTTGTTGCTTTGCCGGGCGGCGTGTAAATAAATTAACCAAATATATTTTTTGAAAGGAAAAGGCAAAACTATGAACATCAAAAGTGTTATCAGAGGCATAGCTCTTATGCTTCTGGCTGCTATGATGCTTGTATCTATCGTTGCTTGTAACGATCCCGCGGACGAATCTAAGGTTCCCGGCGAAGGCTCCAACGTTGAAGATAAGACCTATACGTACAATACGTATACCACTCTTTCTCCTTCTAACTGGAATGAGCTTACCTATCAGGATAACAACGATACTCAGATCATGAGCTACATCGGCAGCTCTTTCTTCTCTTACGACTTCAAGTACGATGCAAACGACGAAATCGTTCCCGGTGAATTCGTTATGAAGTACGACGCAGCTACCAAGCTCGAGGACGTTTCCGCTAACTATGTTGGCGATAAATGGGGCGTTCCCGAAGGAAAAACCGGTTATGCTTACAAGATCACTCTTCGTGAGGATCTTAAGTGGGACGACGGCACTGCTATCAAGGCAGAAGACTTCGTTTACACCATGAAGGAACAGCTTAACCCTGATTTCCAGAACTATCGTGCAGACTCTTTCTACGTTGGCGCTACCATTATCGCTAACGCTCAGGGCTATGCAAAGCAGGGTCAGTCCGGCTGGTTCGCAGCAGATGCTCCCTACTCTACCTATTCTGAAGATCTTGACTCTGTAATCATCTTCACTCTCGCTCCTTCCAGCGATGATATGCCTGCAGAAGCTTCCGTAAGAGGCTCCATGGGCTTCCCCGAATCTTATGATGCAGCAGCAGTTGCTGATTACTTCATCACCAACTACATGGGCGAATGCGCATTTACTGCAGAAACCGCAGCAGCAATGGAAGGCAAGACCATGGCTGAAATCAAGGCTGATGAAACTCTCAAGGCAGCTTGGGAAGCACTTATCGGCTGGTGGCAGACCGAACCCGATGAAGAACTCGACTTCTTCGTTACCAACTACACCTATCCCGAAACCGCTTGGGAAGATGTAGGTATCTTCGTAGGCGACACCGAATATGAGATCATTCTCGTTCTCGAAAAGGCTCTTCCCCTTCTTAAGGAAGACGGCTCTCTCTCCTACCAGGCAGCTTACAACATGGCTTCTCTTCCCCTTGTACACAAGGCTAAGTATGAAGCAGCTAAGCAGGAACCCGCAGAAGGCTCCGAACTTTGGACTTCTAACTACAATTCCAGCGTAGAGACCACCGCAAGCTGGGGTCCCTATAAGCTTGAAAGCTTCCAGTCCGGTAAGCAGTACGTTCTCGTTAGAAACGAAAACTGGTACGGCTACAACATGGAAGAAAATGCAGGTCTCTACCAGACCGATAAGATCGTTTGCGATACTATCGCTGAGTGGAACACCGCATGGCTCGCATTCCTTGCCGGTAATATCGACGGTATCGGTATCGACGTATCCGTTGCAGACGACTACAAGGGTTCTGACCGCGCTTACTACACTCCCGATGATTACGTTGCATCTCTCCAGCTCCAGTCCAGCGTAGACCAGCTTAAGGCTCGCGAATCCGATGGCGTTAACAAGTCCATCCTCGGTTATACCGATTTCAGAAAGGCTCTGTCTCTCTCCATCAACAGAAATGACTTTGCTACCAAGACCACCACTTCTTCTCTTGAAGGCTTTGGTCTGTTCAACTCCATGCACTACTACGACGTTGAAAACGGCGGCGTATTCAGAAATACCGATGAAGCAAAGAAGGTTCTTTGCGATATCTACAACGTTGATCCTTCCAAGTATGAAAGCCTCGACGCAGCAGTAGACGCTATCACCGGTTACGATATCGAAGCAGCAAGAGAACTTGTTACCAAGGCGTACAACGAAGCTCTTGCAGCAGGCGATATCAAGGCAACCGACAAGGTAGTTCTTACCATGGGTACCGGCGCTATCAATGAAACCGTTACCAGACGTTTTGATTATCTTACCAACGCTTGGAAAGAACTGGTTAAGGGCACTCCTCTTGAAGGCAGACTCGAAACCGAAGTTAAGGACTTTGCAGATGCTTGGTCTACCGACTTCCGTGCAGGTAAGTACGACGTATGTATGGGCGGTTGGACCGGCGCAGCTTGGGATCCCGGCTACTTCCTCCTCGCTTACCTTAACTCTGCTTACATGTACTCCGCAGCTTGGGATACCGGCTCCGTAATGATGACCTTCACCATGAAGGGTGTAGGCGAAAACGGCGCAGATATCGAAGAGACCATGTCTCTCCTCGAGTGGTATGATTGCCTTAACGGCGCAGCAGGCGCTAAGTATGACTGGAGCGCAAACGCTCTTGAGCAGTCTCAGAGACTCCAGCTCATCGCAGCTCTTGAAAAAGAAGTTCTTAAGGTTTACTACACTGTACCCCTTTACAATAACTTCTCCGCTTCTCTCCTTTCTTACAAGGTAGACTATGTAACCTATGAATACAACACCTTCATGGGCTACGGCGGAATCAAGTATATGACCTTTAACTATGATGACGAAGCTTGGGCAGCAGAAGTTGCAGCTCAGAACGGCGAACTTAATTACAAATAATTTATCGTCTTAAAAATTAACGATTTTGAGGGATAGTTTAACCGCTATCCCTCATATCGGTTTATTAAACGGAAAAGGAGATTACAAAAATGTATATGTTTAAGTATATATGTAAAAGACTTGGCCTCGTGCTCATGACTTTTACTATAATTTTTGTAATGTGCTTTGTTTTAATCAAGCTTAAGCCTATTGATATGAACACCGTAGGTATAGGCGAAGACGCCAACAAACTCAGAGCACTGCTTGAAGCAAGAGGATACTTAAAGCCTATACCCGAACAGTTATTTTTATATTTAAAGCGTATTGTTCTCGACCTTGACTTTGGTGTGGGTGTTTACATCCCTCAGTATTCCGGTCGACCTGTTTGGGGCGTTTTTATAGAAAAACTCCCTCCTACGATCTTAATAAACATATATTCATCCCTGCTTGCGGTTCCCATTGGTATCCTGCTGGGTATTTTTGCCGCGCTTAAAAAGAACAAGTGGCAAGACCATTTTATCAGTACCGCAGTAATGGTAGTAATTTCGGTGCCTTCCTTCGTATACGCATCGCTGTTACTTTATATTATTTGCTTCAAATTCCCTGTAACCATCAATCTTTTCGGTACAGATATTCCCTTTAGATTCGATATGGATATTCTTTCTCTGCCGGAGGTAGTTGCACTCTTCCCTGAGAAGAATTTAAAATATACTCCTCTTACCTTTAACTGGGATCTTTATTTCAATTGGCCTATGTTCAGGTCAATGCTTCCCGCAGTATTCGCAATGTCCTTTGGTTCCATTGCGGGCTATGCGCGTTATACCCGTGCAGAGCTTACCGAGGTGCTTACCAGTGAGTTTATGCTTCTGGCAAGAACCAAGGGCCTTACCAAGTCTCAGGCAACCCTGCGTCACGCACTGCGTAACTCCATGGTTCCCATCTTCCCGTCTATCGTCGGTGAGTTTATAAGCGTTCTTTCCGGTTCGCTTATTTTGGAGAAAATTTTCGGTATCCCCGGTGTTGGCGGTCTGTATCTTGCTGCTATTAACGCTACTCCCGTACCCGACTATGACTTCTTTATGATGTTATCTGCGTTCTATACGCTTATAGGTCTCGTTGCAGGTCTGGTTATCGACCTTTCCTACGGCGTAATCGACCCGAGAATCAGAATGGGGGCGAAATAAATGAAAGCAAGTGAATACAATATTTCAAAGGAAAAATTCGTCTTCTGCAAAGATAACTCCAATCTTCACGACCAAAAGCTTGAGACCAAGCCTGTAACCTATATGCAGGATGCTCTTCACCGCTTTGCAAAAAATAAAGCGTCTATTGTTGCTTTTGTCATTATCTGTATCCTTTTCCTTTTTGCAATCGTTGCACCGCTCGCATCCCCTTATAAGGTTATTGATAACGATCAGTATTATACCTACAGAACCCCCAGACTTGAATTGTTCAATGAGCTTGGCATTCATTTTTGGGATGGCGGTACAGAAAAGACCAATATTTCCAAAAAGCAGTATGAAGAATACCGCGCAATAGAGCAGGAGCTTCAGCATGTTGACCCCGATCGTACTGTTATTATGACAGAGCCTGAAATAACTACCGAAGTTTATATGGGCAAGGAGAGAGAATACTATTCTTTCCGTCTCGATACCATTAATGAAATCGGCGTTCAGTGGTGTCATCTGCCTCTCGCAAGTTTTCAGAAGCTTATGGAGTATCAGGACAGTACCGGTATTCAGGTAGTTTATCCCCTTACCGATCCCGCCCTTCGTCCCGAAGCACAGCAGGATAAATCCAACGGCAGAATCTGGTATCAGACAAAAATGGTCAACGGTAAGACCGAAATGATTTATGATGAAGACGGTAATCTGATTCCCGCATATCTTCCCGATAACGGCAAGGATATCTATACCAGTAAATTGTACTGGGAAGGTGATGAAAAGCTTTATACTTATACAGAGGAAAAATCCGGCGAGTATTATTTCCGCGCAGACTATAAAGAGTATTACAAGTTTTATCATCAGGAAATCCTCGGTGACAGAATTTCCGAGCCCAACTTTATCTTTGGTACTAACGACAGCGGTAAGGATCTCTTTACCTGCCTTGCATACGGTGCAAGATTCTCTTTCATTCTCGCTTTGGTTGTTGCAACCGTTAACCTTATTGTAGGTGCTATCTACGGCTCTATTGAAGGTTATTACGGCGGCTGGATAGATATCGTAATGGAGCGTTTTGTTGAAATACTTTCCTCCATTCCCTTTATGATAGTTATCGTACTTTTACGTTACCATCTGGATGCGTCTCACATGGTCATTCTGTTCATCTCCTTCTTCCTTACGGGTTGGACAGGTATGGCAGCACGTACCAGAATGCAGTTCTACCGCTTTAAGAATCAGGAATACGTGCTTGTTGCAAGAACATTGGGCGCAAAAGACTCCCGTATTATGTTCAAGCATATTTTCCCCAACGCTATCGGTACTCTCATCACCGGAAGCGTGCTGGTAATCCCCAGCGTAATCTTCTCTGAAACAAGCCTTACTTACCTGAACATTATCGACCTTAACGTCGGTAATATGACCAGTGTAGGTACTCTGCTTGCAAAAGGTCAGGCGAACTTGTTTACCTATCCTCACATGATACTTTTCCCTGCGATCTTTATCAGCTTGTTGATGCTTTCCTTCAACCTGTTCGGTAACGGTCTGCGCGACGCCTTCAACCCGTCCTTGAGAGGAACTGAATAAACCAAATTCTCGTGTATTCTAATAATTATAAAAAGCTGAACACCGCCGGGGGATATATCCCCCTGAGCGGAATACAGACGGAAAGGAATGGTTATTATTTATGGATAAGAAATTAGAAGTAAAGAATCTGCAAATATCATTCCGTACTCAAGGTGGAATATTAAAAGCTGTTCGTAATATTTCCTTCGATCTTTATAAAGGCGAGACTCTTGCCATAGTAGGTGAGTCCGGTTCCGGTAAATCCGTAACAAGTAAAGCTGTTATCGGTATTCTCTCCGGTAACTCTATAGTCGAAGGCGGCGAAATTATATACGACGGACAAGATTTACTTAAAATCTCCGAGGAAGATTTCCATAAGCTTCGCGGCGACAAGATTGCTATGGTCTTCCAGGATACCTTATCCAGCCTTAACCCTATAATGCGTGTCGGCCAGCAGTTGACCGAGGCAATGATATTAAAGGCAAAAACCGGTAAAAAGAACGCAAAAACCGCGTTCAACACATTGCTCAAATCCTTGGGCGATAACATTAATGCTGCCAATGCAGAAGCAGGTGTAAATACTTCTGCGGAAGTAGCGGCAAAACTTAAAAAGTTTGATGAATTCTGTGTCGCTGCAATTAAAATTGAGGGCGAGTTTAACGAAGCATACGGAAGTGCCGTTCAGCTGGACGTTGATCTTGACACCACAATTCTTATGCTGCAGAGAGGCAAGAAATTTGATATCCCTGCAGAGCTTAAGCGTATCCGCAAGACCCTGCTTCAGTGCGTTAATCCTTATGTGATTCCCGAAGCTCGTATAGACCGCCTTTCTGCTCTTATTTCCGAGGGCAAGAATGTTGACAGACAAAAGGCAATCGACGCGCTGGAGGAAGTTAACGCGCAGGTAAAAGCCGCACTCCAAAAAGAAAAGCCCAATTTCTTTACTTTGGGTTACTATATCATCTCCAAGCCCGATGCTGATGTCAGCAAGATGGATATTGCCGAGATGAACCGTATGACCCGCAAGTTCCTTGATGAAAACTTCTTGTTCAATTTCATCGCTACAGCAGAAAAGGGCGTTCTTTATTCTCACAGAAAGGCTATAGCTCAAAAGAAGGCGTGCCTGCCCCAGCTTAAAGAGGCGCTGGACTACTTCAGAACTGCTCAGCTGGATGAAAAGAAGTCTAATCACTACGTTAAGACTCTCAGCGCAAAGACAGAAAAGGCTATAGACCGTCTTTCTGTTAAGAAGGACAGCGTTGAATACGTTTTCCGCTCTGCACTTGAGAACGCTGTTAACGAATACTTTGATGGTATAAAGAAGAATCCCATCGAAGAAAAGAAATATCTTAAGAACAAGGCTAAATACGACTCTATAATTGCAAAGGGACGCAAGCCCGATTGGTCTCTTACTCCTCAGGTAATTGTTGACCTCGATCTTAAGAGAAACAATATATGCAAGGTTATTGAAAACTTGTATAACCATTACAATGAGAAAATCGCTTCCGATGCCGCTTTCAATGCAAACGCTCACGTTATCGAGATAATCGATTTCTTTAAGGAGCAGGCTTCCAAGTTCGTCGTTAAGATGAACAAGCGTATCGCCAAAGCGAAAGCAATAAAGCTTTTGGAAGAGGTTGGTATTTCCGAGCCTGCAACCCGTTTCCGTCAGTATCCCTTTGAGCTTTCCGGCGGTATGAGACAGCGTGTAGTAATCGCTATCGCGCTTTCCGCAAACCCCGATATTCTCATTTGCGATGAGCCCACTACCGCACTTGACGTTACTATTCAGGCGCAGATACTTGAGCTTATCAACAAGATAAAGAGAGAAAGAAACCTTTCCGTAATCTTTATTACCCATAACATGGGCGTTGTTGCCAATATGGCAGATCGTATCGCCGTTATGTACGCCGGTAAGATTGTTGAAAAAGGCACTGCAGACGAAATATTCTATGAACCTGCACATCCTTACACTTGGGCGCTCCTCAGCAGTATGCCCGATCTTCACACTACCGAGAAGTTGGATTCCATACCCGGAACTCCTCCTGATATGCATTTCCCGCCCAAGGGCGACGCATTTGCGCCCAGAAACAAGTATGCTCTTGAGATCGATTTCGAAGAAGAGCCTCCTCTGTTCGAGATAACCCCCACTCATTACGCTGCTACTTGGCTGCTTCACCCCAACGCTCCCGCAGTTGAGATGCCTCAGCTTATTAAGTCGCGTATTGAGCGTATGAAAAAGGAGAGAGAAGACAATGGAAAATAATATGGAAAAAGAAGTATTATTAAGTGTTCGTAATCTCCAGCAATATTTCAAAATGGGCAGACGCGATCTTAAGGCTGTAGATAACGTAAGCTTTGACGTTTTTAAGGGTGAGGTTTTCGGCCTGGTTGGTGAATCCGGCTGTGGTAAGACCACCACCGGACGTTCCATAATCCGCCTTTATGATATTACGGGCGGTTCCGTATACTACAAGGGCGAGCGTATCTGCGCAGGCACCCGCTCTTATAAGGACGCTATTAAGAAAGCACGCAAGGATTTTGCCGATAAAAAAATATCCAAAGAAGAACTGGATAAGACTATCGCCCACAACCGTGCTGAAATAAAAGCCGCTAATGCAGACCACAAGAAATGGTCGCGCAAAAAGAGCAAAAACCAGCTTACCAATGAGATCCAGATGATATTCCAGGATCCCGTTTCCTCACTTGACCCCCGTATGACTGTACGCGAGATTATCGCAGAAGGACTTATTATACGCGGCGTTAAGGATAAGAAGTATATCGACGAACAGGTATACAGAATTCTTGAAACGGTTGGCTTGGTAAAAGAGCACGCAACCCGTTATCCTCATGAGTTTTCCGGCGGTCAGAAACAGCGTATCGGTATCGCCCGCGCTGTAATTATGAACCCCGAGCTTATTATAGCAGACGAACCTATCTCCGCTTTGGACGTTTCCATTCAGGCGCAGGTAATAAATCTTCTTAACGAACTCAGCCAGAAAATGGGTCTTACCGTTTTGTTCATCGCCCATGACCTTGCAGTCGTTAAGTATTTCTCCAACAGAATTGCTGTTATGTATTACGGCAAAATAGTAGAGCTTGGCACCAGTGATGAGCTTTTTGCACATCCCTTCCATCCTTATACTCGTTCTTTGCTTTCTGCAATTCCGTTGCCTGACCCTATTACCGAAAAGAACAGACAGAGAATTGTCTATAATCCCGTGCTGGACCACGATTATTCTTCTGAAGGACCTTCTATGCGTGAGGTATATCCCGGACATTACGTGCTCTGTAATACCGAAGAGTTTGAAAAATATCAAAAAGAATATCAAGAAACCGTAAAATGAAAACCTCAATAAAGTATTTGATAACACTTTCTGTCGGTTTTTTGACAGTGTTCTTGGTAGTCTGGTTTAGAGGTGTTTTTTCACAGACCGAACCGGTTCAAATCTTCCATATTTTGTGCGATGCGTTTTTCGTAGCAGGCGTGCT
>JAZSIT010000022.1:0-6203 GCA_045533895.1 Eubacteriales bacterium | reverse complement strand
AGAAAATGCGCTTCCCGTTCTGCAATAACCTCATTCGGAAGCTCCCAAAACGAATTGACACCATATTCCGACTCGAAATCCCGACACATATAAGGCTGTTTTTCGGGTGTGGCAACCAACATCAACCTATCACGTGCTTCATCGGTACTATAGATATAAAACCCGTGTCTGTCACTCAATATATTCGCAATTGTGGTCTTTCCTCTGCCCCAAAGAAAATATACGTTCTCCACGTCCGCTCACCTCTGTCGTATATAATACCACAGCGAACAAATGTTTGTCAATACAAAAAACACAAAACGGCGGTGAAAAACGCCGCCGCTTCAATACGCGCTATGTTTGATTATTTCTTATACCAATAGTAATGACGGTATGTTTTAAGATACTCTGCTGCCTTGCTTTGATCGGTAATAGAAAGATTTGAACCTGAAGAAGCGCCTTCCGTTGTGGTGATATACCAACCCGTAGTATCCGCAAATACTGCACGGGTAAGTCCTGTACAGCCGGTAAACGCATCGTTTTCGATAGTAGTTACGCTGCTCGGTATTGTTATAGAAGTGATAAAGGTGCATTTGCGGAAGGCTGCGTGACCGATAGTAGTAACGGGAACGCCGTTATACTTGGCAGGAATATAAATGTTTTTGTCCTTACAGCTGCCGATACTGTATACAACAGCAATTTTTCTTCCGTTTACCGTCTCAATACCGATGCTGAGCCCCTGCGACTGAAGTATTCCGCAATTCACGCAGGTACCCTGGCTGTAGGAATGAGAGGTTGCAGAAATAGTCTGCGATTCTTCAAATCCGCAAGCAGTACACGAGCGAACTCGCTTGCCTGTTTTTCCACAGCTTGCGGCAGTAACCGTCTTCCAAGAACCGAAAGAATGGGACGCCATATTTGCAGTAGCTCCGCAAGAGCAGGCCTTCCAATGATAAGTGTTGTTGGATACCCAGCTTGACGAATAGGAATGAACGTGCTCGATGGCGGGAATCGTTTCTGTTTCGGAATATCTGCAATGAGCGCAGGTGCGTTCCTTAATGCCCTCTTCACTTTCGGTAGCGGACTTAATAACTATCCATTCGCCGAAGGCGTGGTCTTCTTCATCAACAACAGTGCCGCATTCGCACTGACGCCAATGCCCGTATTCGTTGTAATCAAATTCCGATGAATACTCGTGAACATGGGCGGGAGAATTGGAATCCTCCGCAGGAGTATCTGTATAATTCGACTCATCGTCAAACCAATCGTCAGGTACTGCCGTACCGGGCAGGGAAATGTCCGGTAAAACTATCTCCACACGGGATTCGTCTACGTACGTGTCGCTCTCATCAGACATAAGTGATGAAACACACCCGCGCAAGAGAAGTACAAGTAAAATAATGAACACCAAAAAAAGCACCGGCAAAGCGGACGCTATAATGCAGACTGCAATTATGATCTTCTTTTTTGACTTTTTCTTGGGCGGAGTCGGAAGCTTATCCTCTTTTTGAGTATTTATCTCTTCTTGAGATCCGGAAAGGCTGTTTTCAATATCAGACATAAGCGTTATATCCTTATATTAAGTAAATTTCAAACAAATTTTAACATATTAACCCCATATTGTCAACTTTTTAAGGGGGAAAGAAAAGATTTATCTTTCGACGGAGGAGAAGGCGCGGCAGGCGGAAACGGCGCGGTGCCAGCCGTCAAGATATCTTAAACGGGAAGGCGTATCCATTTGAGTGGAAAAGGTTTTTCCCGACACGGATTTTGCCTTAAGCTCGGCTTTACTATCAAAAAATCCCACGGCAAGTCCTGCAAGACTTGCGGCTCCTGCGGCGGTAGCCTCTGCATTAGCGGAGCGAAGGACGGTTATTGCGGAAATATCACTTTGCATCTGCATAAGCAGATCGTTGGCAGATGCACCGCCGTCCACCTTAAGGCTTGACACGGTCTTGCCGGATACTGCCGCCATATCCTCGTTCATTGCTGAAATAACGTCCTCGGTCTGATAAACGATAGACTCCAGCGCGGCACGGATAATATGGTTTTTATTGGTTCCTGCGGTAAGTCCCAAAATCGAGCCTCTGGCATGCATATCCCAATACGGCGCACCGAGACCCGTAAAAGCGGGAACAAGGTACACTCCCCCGTTATCCTCTACCTTGCGGGCAAAATACTCGCTGTCCTTGGAATCGTAAATAAGCTTTAACTCGTCACGAAGCCAGCGTATTACCGCTCCGCCTACAAACACGCTTCCTTCAAGAGCGTATTCCATAGGCTCGTTTTTAAGGGTAGCGGCAACTGTGGTAAGCATGCCGTGCTCACTTCTTACCGGACGGTTACCTGTATGCGCCAGCAAAAAACATCCGGTGCCATAGGTATTCTTAGCGTCCCCCTCTGCAAAGCAGCATTGACCGAAAAGTGCCGCCTGCTGGTCGCCCGCTATACCTGCGATAGGCAGAGACGCGCCCATACATTCAAAATATCCGTATACTTCGCCGCTGCTTTTTATTTCGGGCAGAATGTGTGAGGGAATACCCAGAATATCAAGCATTTTTTGATCCCACTCGCCCGTATGTATATTACAAAGCATGGTTCGGGAGGCGTTGGTAAGGTCGGTAACAAAAACCTTTCCGTCGGTCAGCTTCCAGACAAGCCAAGTGTCCACCGTACCTACGAGAAGCTGTTTTTGGTCTGCCAGCTCCTTTGCCTTCGGAACGTTATCAAGTATCCATTTTATCTTGGTGCCGCTGAAATACGGGTCGATACGAAGCCCCGTGGTGTTACGGACATACTCACCATACCCCTTTTCTTCAAGGCTTTTACAAATATCCGAAGTACGCCTGCACTGCCAAACTATCGCGTTGCAGACAGGCTTGCCGGTAGACTTATCCCAGGCGATGACCGTCTCACGCTGGTTAGTTATGCCCACAGCGGCTATCTCATCCGGCGAAACTCCGCTTTTCGCAATACATTCGGTAACAGAGGCATACTGGTTTGCATAAATTTCCATAGGGTCCTGCTCCACCCAGCCGGGAAAAGGATATATCTGGGTTATCTCGTGCTGTGCCATAGACACTGCATTAAGATTGGAATCAAACAGCACGGCTCTTGCGCTGGTGGTGCCCTCATCAAGAGAAAGTACGTATTTTTTCATATAAATATTTCCTCCAATATGCTTACGAATTCGCTTAAACCTGCTTTGTCCTGCATATCAAATCTGTTAAACACAGGGCTGTCGATATCCAACACCCCTATAATATTACCATTTTTATCGCGGATAGGCAAAACTATCTCGCTGTTGGAAGCTGAATCACAGGCAATATGACCGGGGAACTCATGTACGTCCGCCACCACCAAGGTTTCGCCTTTTTCCACTGAAGTTCCGCAAACGCCCTTGCCTACGGGAATCTCTATGCAGGCAGGCTTGCCCTGAAAGGGCCCAAGCACCAGAATGTCCTTTTCCAAAAGATAAAATCCCGCCCAGTTAATATCTTTAAGCGTATTAAAAAGCAGTGCGGCGGCGTTGGCAAGGTTTGCGGTTTTGTGAGGCACGCCCTCTATTAAAGCGGTCAGTTCCGAATTCAACTGTTTGTAATCTGTCATAACAACACCTTTATAAGATATTTTACGGAAAATGCCTTTCCGAAAAAGGCGGAAAGGCAAAAAACCTACTTGTTTTTGGAGAAAAATTTTGACATAAGGTCGGTAAGTCTTACAGCAGTATCGGGACAGCCTGCGTAGTACGCTGTGGGATATTTGCCTACAAAGTTTCCAAAGGCTTCTTCGTAAGTATAATATCTCTTTTGGTAGTCCTCGTTATCAAAAAACTGGGTGTCTATCTCCATTTCAAAGCCGATGACCGTATCCGACACCTTCTTGCCCCCAACCACGTTGCCCTCAAGGTCAACTATCTTTTGTGCGGCAACGCTGTCTGTCACAGCCTTTATGCCGGGGAAGCGGATATCACGGAAGAAATACGAGGGCTGAAGTATAACCGTATCGAAAATATCGGTAAGATTTACAACGTGTCCCATATTCACAGCAGAAGATGCGGCGGTATCGTAATAAGGTATCCAAAGGAAATTCTTGCCGTAAGCGTGAACGGCGTCTGACACAGCGCGCATTGAATAAACGATGGGATTATCAAAGTTTCTTTCGGGTGCGGAAAAATCAAACTTGGTGTAGCCTGCGGTGACGATATCCTCGCCTGCGTGGTAGATTCCCTGCACGTTATGATCCCATATCTCAGGCTCCAAAGTATTTTTAATACCGTGGACAACGGACACCCACGCTTCCGCAAACAGATGGGTAAGGGCGTGGAGACACTCTGCCTGAGAGACTGAGAACCACAGACGCACGTCCTTATTAATAGCCACAAGACGTCTTGCAAGAGAAACGGAATCGTTAATATAATCGTCAACGTGGTAGTTCGCCTTTACTCTGGGCTCGGCTGTAGCAAAATATTCGCCCTTAATAGTCTCAAACCGCTGGGGAGAGCCGACCATATCCACAGTCATATTCTCGATAACGTCTCTCGACATTACCTGACGGATATTTCCCTGCTCGTCGGTATATCTGTTGTACATAACGATGGGGATAAGCAGTATCTCATCGGTTACGGAAAGAAGCTTTTCAAGCTCCTCGTCGGTAGGAACGTAATATTTGGTGCCGTTATAACCGTTATAGCCGACGTAAAGCAAAATACCTTTATACATACGTTGCTTTTGTGTGTTTTCCTTCATAGCCGTTCTCCTTGCAGAATGTATATTTATTCTATAATATTATATCATTTTGAAAAATTATGTCAATATGTACTGGACATATATTGTTATTTAGTGTATACTGTTATTACAAAAGCACAAGGAGGAATACATATATGACATACGAAATCAAAGGCGGATCCTTCCCCGTAGTTGAATGTAACCTTAAAGACGGCGAAAAGATGATAACCGAAAAGGGCTCCATGGCGTGGATGACACCTAATATGAAAATGGAGACGGTTGGCGGCGGTGTCGGCAAAATGTTTTCCAAAGCGTTTACCGGTGAGAGTATTTTCCACAACGTATTTACCGCTGTGGGCGACGGAATGGTTACCTTCGGTTCCAGCTTCCCCGGAAAAATTCTTGCAGTTGAGATAAACGAAAACAGAACGCTGGTTGCACAGAAAAATTCTTTCCTTGCATCCGAAAGCAGTGTTAACCTCTCCGTTCACTTTAACAAAAAGCTGGGCGCAGGCTTTTTCGGCGGTCAGGGTTTTATTATGCAAAAGCTTTCCGGAAAAGGAATGGCATTTATAGAAATAGACGGCGAATTGGCTGAATATGACCTCGCACCCGGTGAAAAGATTATTGTTGACACCGGCAACGTTGCCGCATTCGATTCCACCGTTGCAATGGATATACAGAGAGTTCCCGGCGTGAAGAACGTGCTGTTCGGCGGTGAGGGACTGTTCCACACCGTGCTTACCGGACCCGGTAAGGTTTGGCTGCAGACAATGCCTATCGTTACCGTCGCCGGCGCAATAAGACCCTATATCCCTTCCGGAAATTAATATGCTATCCGAAAGCCCGTGAGATAACAATCACGGGCTTTTTTTGTTTATTGTTGCAAAACGATAAAAGCTATGATATAATAATTTATTATTTTTATTCCCGAGACGGGAAAGGCAAAGGAAGTTAGAAAAGCAATGTTAGGTAACACAAATTTACACATAAACGAGAAAAACCATCTTTGCGTGGGCGAGCACGACACGGTGGAGCTTGCGCGTGAATACGGCACTCCCCTTTACGTTTTGGACGAGGACGTTATACGCAAAAACTGCCGTGGATACAAGGAAGCTATTGATAAATATTACGGTGGTAACGGGCTTGCGCTTTATGCCAGCAAGGCTCTTTGCACCATGCACACCGCCTGTGTTGCCGCTGAGGAAGGCATGGGCGCAGACGTGGTGTCCGGCGGCGAGATATACACCCTGCACAAGGCAGGATTTCCCATCAAAAAGGTATTCAGCCACGGAAACACCAAAACGCCCGACGAAATCGAACTGGCGATGGAATGCGGTATTGGTCATTTCGTTGTGGACAATATGCATGAGCTTGGCGAGGTAAACGAAATTGCCTGCCGCAGGAACATTGTGCAAAAGATACTGTTCCGTATTAAGCCGGGTATCGACGCACAAAGTCGGATCGTAGCCATGTCGGTCTGTGGGCCAAGGGGTG
>JAZSIT010000118.1:0-36390 GCA_045533895.1 Eubacteriales bacterium | reverse complement strand
AAGCAGGTTTCTGCGGGGCGGGTACAAGCCAGAGAAACGATAACGCCGTGCTCTCTGCGGTTCTTGTAGTATGTATCCACGGGGTCTTTAAGGAAAACGTTGTCAAGCACTTCAAAGCTTTTAACATCGCAAGCGCGTACTCCGAAAACAACGAAATCATCACTGTCTTCGCGGATATCTATAAGCTCGATATTCTTACCGGAGGTCTTGAACTCCATAAGATTTTCAACCTGAGGGAAGAAAAAGTCCTTGGGGCTTCTTACAGTGTTGAGTTTTTTGCTCATTACAACACCGCAAGTCCACTCGGCGTATTCCGCGTTGCCCTTTTCGTTGTCAACGGGGAGATAAAGCTTACCGGTTTCTGCCAGCTTTGCAAAAACATCGTTTAAGGAAGAAATATTAATTTTTACCATAATTTATTCCCTCCCATCAAAAACTTCGCCGGGCTCTACGTCCTCGGTGGTATAGTTAACCAGAGGTGCTCTGGAGCCGACTTCCTCGCCTGCCTGATATTCACCGTAGAAATTATCAATATCCTTAATAAACTTACGGTTAAGCAGATGAAGGGGTATGTGCTGAGGACATACTCTGGAGCATTCGCCGCAGTCGGTACAACGTCCGGCAACGTGGAATGCACGAATAATATGGAACATTTTCTCTTCAAAGCTGTTTGCGGGAGCTTTGTTTTCGAGAGAATGAGCAGGGTTGTCAAACACACACTTTTCGCAGGTACATGCGGGGCATATATCGCGGCAGGCGTTACAACGAATGCAACGGGAAAGTTCGTTCTGCCAGAAAGCAAATCTTTCGTCAGCGCTCATTTTCTCAAGACGCTCAACCTCGTCAAAGCGGTTGGATTCAAGCACTTCACCGTCTTCGCCGATAAGTTCGTCATAAGCAACGTGCTTTTTGCTTTTGCAGTTTACACAGCGTTCAGCAAGAACAGATGCGGGAGCTATCTCTGTAACTTCATCTGAATATATGGTGGAAACATTGATAGTATCAGCACATTCGATAGAAGCAACGCCGTCGCCGACGATTTCTTTAACTTTGTTTATATCAGCCATACCTTCGCAGGGGATACCGATAGCGTACACCTTTTCTCTGTCGAAACGGTGCTCGGTAAGCAGCTGGTTAAAGCTGTAGGTATCACAGGGCTTGAGGAAAACAAGCACCTTGCTCTGTGACTTTTTAGTATTTGCTATAAGATACTTGGAGAAGTTTGCGCCGCAGAAATCGTTCCAAACGAAATCGCCCAATTCTTCAGCAGTATTGCAAACAGCGGGGGTGATATCGTAATCAAACTCGCCTTTCTTCCAACCGAGAACGCGGTCAACAGTGCCGTTTTCAAGCAGAGAAACTGCTTTTTTGACCAAAACATCGCGTGTTATTGCTTGCATCGCAGATCCTCCAATCTCTTATTTTCGCCCAGAGCCGCAACGGTCTGTGCAAAATCGTTCATAGTAGCGGCAAACTTTGCACCTTCAGCCGCAGATACCCATTCAACACGGGTACGCTCCTTTTCTATGCCGAGATAATCGAGCATAGAGAACAGCAGCGCCATACGGCGGCGGGTATAGTAGTTACCGGATGTGTAATGACAGTCGCCGGGGTGGCAGCCGCACAAAATTACAGAGTCTGGACGTAACTGGAAAGCGCGCAATACAAACATGGGGTTAACACCGCATGAGCAGGGTACTCTTATAATTTTAACGTCTGCAGGATAGCTTAAACGGTTGTTGCCTGCAAGGTCTGCGCCTGCATAGGAACACCAGTTACAGCAAAATGCGACGATGAGAGGCTTTTTTTCGTTTACTTGCATATTGCATCTACCTCCGCAACGATCTGATTATTTGCAAATCCGCGCAGATCCATAGCGCCGGAGGGACAAGCAACTGTACAACAGCCGCAACCCTGACAAACGGCAGGATTAACTTGTGCAACACGGCGGATAGCAACGGTTCTGTTGGGCATACGGAATTCTTTATCAATATAAGTAATCGCACCGTAGGGACATACTCTTTCGCAGGAAGAACAGCCGTTACACATAAGCTCATCGGAGCTTGCAACGCAGGGGTTGCCGGTCAGCTTATCCTTAACGAGAAGGGATATAACCTTTGCGGCGGCAGCACTAGCCTGAGAAACAGTTTCGGGAATATCTTTAGGACCCTGGCACGCGCCGGAAAGGAACACACCTGCGGTGGGACTTTCAACGGGACGGAGCTTGGGGTGAGCCTCGGTAAAGAAATCGTTAGTGTCCATACTTGCGGTAAGCATGGTAGCAAGAGGACGTGCGGATTTATCCGGCTCAATAGCGGCGGCAAGAACAACAAGGTCAGCATCAATATGAAGCTGCTTGTTGTTAAGCAGGTCGGAAGCCTGAACCTTAAGCTTATCGCCTTCGGGAGAAACCTTACCAACCATACCTTTAATATAATGTACGCCGTATTCCTCAACTGCGCGGCGATAGAACTCATCAAAGTTCTTTCCCGGAGTTCTTACGTCTATATAGAACACGTAAACCTCGGTATCGGGATACTTATCGCGAGTAAGCATTGCGTGCTTTGCAGTATACATACAGCATATCTTGGAGCAATATTCCTTGCCCTTTTCGGCGCAGGAATCGCAACGGGAACCAACACACTGTACGAAAACGATAGTGTGAGGATGCTTATGGTCGGAAGGACGGAGCAATTTGCCTGCGGTAGGACCTGCGGCGTTGGTAAGACGCTCAAACTCAAGAGAGGTGATAACGTCTTTGGACTGGCTGTATGCAAACTCATCGAATTTATCCATACTGATAGGATTAAATCCGGTTGCAACAACTATAGCGCCGTACTTTTCGTCAATATACTGATCTTGCTGTTTGTAATCAATAGCGCCTGCGGCACAAACCTTGGAGCATACGCCGCATCTGCCGTTTTTAAGCATATTACAGTGCTGGGGATCAATGGTAGCAACCTTGGGTACTGCCTGCGCGAAGGGAATGTAGATAGCAGTACGGTTATCCATATTAAGGTTAAACTCGTTGGGAACCTTCTTCATGGGGCATTTGTCAACGCAGGCACCGCATCCGGTACAGATATCTTCGTTAACGTAACGAGCCTTCTTTTTAATGGTAACGTCAAAGTTACCTACAAATCCTTTTACTGCGGTTACTTCGCTGTAAGAGAAGATGCGAATATTGTCGTTCTGTGCAACATCAACCATCTTGGGTGTAAGAATACAAGCGGCACAGTCAAGAGTAGGAAAGGTCTTGTCAAGCTGAGCCATCTTACCGCCGATAGTGGGCTTGGTTTCAACAATATCAACGGGGAAGCCTGCTTCTGCGATATCGAGAGCGGTCTGAATACCTGCGATACCGCCGCCGATAACCAGAGCGCGCTTGGTAACAGGAGATTCACCGGGTGTAAGAGGAGTGTTAAGGTTTACCTTTGCAACTGCCGCTTTACCCAAAATTATAGCTTTTTCGGTACCGGTAAGCATATCCTTATGTACCCAAGAGCACTGCTCGCGGATATTCGCGATTTCTACCATATAAGGGTTGATGCCTGCCGCTGCCGCAGTTTTGCGGAAGGTAGCTTCGTGCATACGGGGAGAGCAGGAGCAAACAACAATGCCGGTGAGCTTATGTTCAGCGATAGCGTTCTTGATAAGGTCCTGTCCTGCCTGAGAGCACATATATTGGTAATTATCGGAGAAAACTACTCCGGGTTCGTTTTTAAGTGCTTCGGATACCGCTTTAACGTCTACCGTACCTGCGATATTACTTCCGCACCAACATACAAAAACACCGATTCTTTGCATTTTTAGCATTTCCTCCTTTACTTGGCATATTTTCTGAAAGCGCTTACCAACGCCTGCTGGGGTATATCGTCGTCCAACATAGCGGGTATCTGGTCAGCTTTCAAGTGGTTTGCGTCTTTTTTGCGGATAACCGAAAGACGCACTGCTTCTACAAGCTTTGCGGGCTCAACACTGCGGGGGCATCTGTCAACGCAGGCAAAGCAGGTAAGACAGCGATAAAGAGATTCGGAATTGAGAAGCGGCTCAATATCACCGCTTTCAACCATTGCCACAAACTGATGAGGATGGTATTCCATCTCGTCAAAAGCGGGACAGGTAGCGGTGCACTTTCCGCAACGCATACATTTTTTCGGATTAACTCCGCTTATACGAATTATCTCTTCCCGCAGATTTTTATTGGAATTACTCATTTGTGTCCTCCTTTACTCCCAAAGCTTCTGCAAGCAATTCTGTGAAGTATACTACGGGAACTTCGGGGGCGTTCTTTTCGAGATTATATTTACAGAGAGGACATGCGGTTACCATACGAGACGCGCCAAAAGAAGCGGCACTTGCGGTAACTGCGTTGCTCTTTTTCTTTGCAAACTCGGGGCTTTCCATGGTAACGTATCCGCCGCAGCATTCGTTGCGCAGAGGATAAATTACGGGCTCGCCACCGATAGCGCGGATGATATCCTCCATTATTCTGGGGTTTTCGGGATCATCCATACGCATAACGCTGTTGGGGCGAAGAAGCAGACATCCGTAATAAGCGGCTATCTTTTCACCGCCAAGAGGATTTACAACCTTTTCCTTTATCTTTTCAACACCCACAAGGTCGCGGAGCATTTCAAGATAATGATAAACAACGGTGCTACCGTCATAAGGAGTGTCGTTATAACGGTTTACCTTGTCTGCAAAGGATGGGTTGGTATGCATTGCGTGGTTTGTCTGTTTAATTACGTTGTGGCAGGCGGAACAAACGGAAACAAGCGCCTGTCCCTTTTCCTGCGCGGCCTGAAGAGCGCGCACGGACGAAAGTTTTGTAGCAACCTCGTCGCTCGATGTGGTGAAAACACCGCCGCAGCACTGCCAGGCTTCTATTTCTTCCAGAGTAATACCCAATGCCTCGGCGCAACGGCGTGCATATATGTCAAGCTGCTTTGCCTTGTTTTTAAGGGTACAACCGGGAAAATAACTTACCTTCATTTGGGTACCTCCGTTAAACCATCTTTTCGGGGTGGAATACCTCGTCAAATCTTTCTGCGGTAAGGAAGCCGAGCTCTACACATGCTTCCTTAAGGGAAATGTTATCCTTAAATGCTTTCTTTGCGGTTTTTGCTGCATTCTCATATCCGATATAGGGATTGAGTGCGGTAACCAGCATAAGAGAGTTGTGAAGATTGTGATGCATTTTTTCAGCGTTTGCCTTGATACCTACAGCGCAGTTCTTGTTGAAGGAAAGGATCGCTTCAGCCATAAGTCTGCCGGACTGCAGGAAATTATAAATACAAACGGGCATAAATACGTTCAGCTCAAAGTTACCCTGCGATGCCGCCATACCAACAGCAACGTCGTTACCCATTACCTGAACTGCTACCATGGTAACAGCTTCGCATTGGGTGGGGTTTACCTTGCCGGGCATAATAGAGGAGCCGGGCTCGTTTTCGGGAATGAATATTTCGCCAAGACCGTCTCTGGGACCGCTTGCCAGCCAACGTACGTCGTTAGCGATCTTCATCATATCGCAGGCCAAAGCTTTTATAGCACCGTGAGCAAACACCAATTCATCCTTGGAGGTGAGGGCGTGGAACTTGTTGGACGCGGTAACAAAGGGCTTGCCGGTCAGCTTGCCTACGTTTTCGGCAACAAGAGTATCAAATCCTTTGGGAGCGTTAAGTCCGGTACCAACTGCAGTACCGCCGAGAGCCAGCTCATACAAGGGCTTAACGGAAAGGCGGAGCAATTCCACGTCTCTTTCAAGACTGCTTCTCCAGCCGCTTATTTCCTGACTGAAGGTTATGGGAGTTGCGTCCTGCAGATGAGTACGGCCGCTCTTTACGATACCTTCGTTTTCTTTTTCAAGACGGATAAAGGTGTCGATAAGCGTTTGTACTGCGGGAATGAGCTTGTCTTCGATCATTGCCACTGCCGCGATATGCATTGCGGTAGGGAAGGTATCGTTGGAGGACTGGCTCATATTTATATCGTCATTGGGATGAAGCAACTTCTTGCCTGCCAACTGGTTGCCGCGGTTTGCAACAACTTCGTTAACGTTCATGTTGGATTGGGTACCGGATCCGGTCTGCCATACAACAAGGGGAAAATGATCGTTAAGCGAACCGGAGATAACCTCGTCGCAAGCTTTGGATATTGCTTCAAGCTTTTCTGCGGTCATTTTCTCGGGGCGGAGCTGGGCGTTGGTCATAGCTGCTGCCTTCTTGAGTATACCGAAAGCGTGGGTAATCTCGCGGGGCATAGTCTCAATATTAACACCGATTTCAAAGTTTTCGTGGCTTCTTTCGGTCTGTGCTGCCCAAAGTTTATCAGCGGGTACCTTTACCTCGCCCATAGAGTCGTGTTCTATACGGTATTCCATTTGGATGATATTCCTTTCCTTTACCAGGTTATGTTGTTAATGATACCCTTAAGAGTATCTGCACTGTGGTGAAGAGCTTTAAGCTCTGCATCGTTAAGGGGAATAAGGACCTTGCTGTGTGCACCCTTATCGCCTACAACGTTGAGCAAGCTGAGACACACATCGTCAATACCGTACTCGCCGTTAAGCATGGTGGAAACGGTAAGAGTAGTGTCAATACCGCTGAGCAGGCACTTAACCAGATGACAAACGGAAATTGAAACCGCGTAGAAGGTTGCGCCCTTGCGGCTGATAATACGGGCACCCGACTTCTTTACGTATTCTTCAACGTCTTCAAACTTAAGTTCGGGGAAGTCGATTCCGCGCATCTGAACGGACTTGCCGTAATCAGCGATGGGGATGTTGGAAATATTTGCTACAGACCAGGGGATAAAACAAGAATCGCCGTGCTCACCGAGAACGTATGCGTGAACGTTCTGCTGGTTGATGTAGAAGTAATCGGAAAGTCTGGAACGGAGACGTGCGGTATCAAGAATGGTACCGGAGCCGATGATACGTTCCTGAGGCAGACCGGAATATTTGCAGAAAGTGTATGTGAGAATATCAACGGGGTTGCTTACGATAACGTAAGTTGCATCGGGAGCATACTTGGTGATTTCGGGAATGATGCTTCTGGTGATGTTCACGTTGGTCTGAGCGAGGTCAAGTCTGGACTGACCGGGCTTTCTTGCAACACCGGAGGTGATAATAACGATATTGGAGTTTACCGCATCAGCGTAGCTGCCTGCATAAAGATCGCAAGAGCTGCAGAAGGGGGTACCCTGGCGAATGTCAAGAGCTTCGCCCATAGCCTTTTCACCGTTAATATCGATCATAACGATTTCGGAAGCCATTCCGGTAACGGTAAGAGTATACGCGATAGTTGAACCGACGCTGCCGGTTCCTACAATTGTGATTTTGTTCATAACTGTCTCCTTGATATTATTTTTAATCAATCAATTATACCACAAAATCTCGAATTGTAAATCATAAATTATACATATTGTGCGATTTTTTAGATATGTTGAAAAAATAGGTCAAAAAAAATGAATTTATAGTGCATTTTCCCCCTAAAAATACAAAAAAATTTCCATTACGTAGTGAAATTCCGTAAATAATGTGTTATAATACTTAACAATAAAGCAAACAATATAAATTTCGTTTTACGAAAGGAGTAAAAATATGGGTCTTATTAAAGCAGGTATCGGCGCATTCGGCGGCACTCTTGCCGACCAGTGGAAAGAGTTTTTCTACTGCGATTCTCTGGAAAACAACGTACTTATGGTCAAGGGTGAAAAACGTATAAGCGGCAGATCATCCAACACAAAAGCAAATGATAATATTATTTCCGATGGCTCCGGAATCGCCGTTGCCGACGGACAGTGTATGCTTATCGTAGAGCAGGGAAAGGTTGTTGATCTTTGCGCTGAACCCGGTGAATATACCTATGATTCTTCTACAGAACCCAGTATCTTCTCCGGCAAGTTCGGCGAGAGTCTGGTTAATACCTTCAAGACAATCGGCAAGCGTTTTACCTACGGCGGTGATACCGGTAAAGACCAGCGCGTTTATTACCTTAACACCAAGGAAATTCTTAACAATAAATTCGGCACCATCAACCCCATTCCTTTCCGCGTTGTTGATAACAATATAAACCTTGATATCGACGTTTCCGTAAGATGCTCCGGTACTTATTCTTATGTCATCGCAGATCCTGTGATTTTCTATTCGAAGATAGCCGGCAACGTTGCGGACGAATATACCAAAGACGAATTAGATTCTCAGATGAGGCGGGAATTTGTTTCTGCTCTCACGCCTTCTGTCGGTAAGCTTTCAGCGCTGGGCATTCGTCCTTCTGCCATTACCGCTCATACTAATGAGATAGAGGACGAATTGAGAAATCAGCTTGTTGACGAATGGAAAAACGGCAGAGGTATTGAAGTCAAAAGTATAGCACTCAATCCCATTGACCTGCCCGAGGATCAAGCAAAACTTATTACCGATGCACAGCGTGCCGCTATTCTTCGCGATCCCACTATGGCAGCTGCAACCCTTGTTCAGTCCCAGGCTTCCGCTATGGAGACTGCGGCAGGTAATTCCGCAGGCGCAATGACCGGGTTTATGGGTATGGGAATGGCAATGAACACCGGCGCAGGCGTTAACCCCGCAAATCTTTACGCTATGGGTGAAAAGCCCAAAAAAGCAGGGGAGTGGAAGTGCTCCTGCGGTGCTATCAATACCGCAAAATTCTGCGGGGAATGCGGAAGTAAAAAGCCGGAATCCCGCGCGGCAGGTCAGTGGAAGTGCTCTTGCGGAAATATGGCGACAGGAAAATTCTGCTCAGAGTGCGGAAATAAAAAGCCCGAAAATGCAGACGGATGGACCTGCTCCTGCGGTGCTGTAAATACAGGTAAATTCTGCGCTGAATGCGGAAGCAAAAAGCCTGACGACGCTCCCCTTTACAGATGCGATAAATGCGGCTGGCTCCCTGCAGAACCTTCAAATCCGCCTAAATTCTGTCCCCAGTGCGGAGACATCTTTGACGATAAAGATATAAAGTAATACTCAATTTTTGCAAAACAAAACCGTTGTACCGGATAACCCCGATACAACGGTTGTTTTTTGTTAATTTTTGAATTTAGGGAACGATGGTTACTTCGGGAATCTTTGCCCAGTCGTTACGGTTGATAACACCGCCACCGTCACGGAGAACAAGGTTTCTCCATGTGCCGTTCTTTTCGTCCTCTTCATTAGTGGAGTTGATAGAGAAGGTAAGTCCAAAAGTATCAAGCTCATTTACGTCAATGTCAAGTGAAGACCAAGGAATAGAAACTTCATATACTGTAAGCTGTGCGTTATCGTCTCTGGTACAAACTGCGCTTCCTGCAAAAGTCTGGGAAACACCGCTGTTTTCATAGTACAGAGTTTCGCCGTCTTCGTTTACTGCGAAACCGTAAGCACGGATATAACCGTCAGTATTTGCAGAGTTGTCGATAACATGGTCATAGTGTTCTTTAATGTAATCAGACTTGGGGCTGATAGTGGACAGCTTAACCTGAATACATTCATAAGCGTACATTCCGCGTGCATCAGCAGCAGAAAGAGGGCAGTAATGGAAGGGGGAGTTAACTACAACGGCAAGATAAAGGTTGTCGTTATCGTATGTAACGTAATATTCTGCGGTGGTGTAGTAATCGCCTTCAGCAAAGCTCCAGTAAGCCCAGTTGGGGTTACTTTCATCAATGGTATCGATCTTGTATTGAGCCCATTCGTTGCCTACTTTACCGTCAATTACCATTGCATTACCGGTCTTGTTGATGGAGTAGTTAACGTCACTGGTCTGCACGCCGGCAGCAAAGAGCATTACGTTCTCTTCGCATTCACTGAGACGGGAAACCATAACAGTCTGGTCCTTGTGTGCCGCAATGATAAATCCGTCATCGGGAACAGTGAGAGAAGCGTTATCGGAAAGAGAACCAACGGTGTAAACCGCTTTCTTTGCGCAACCGAAAACAGCGCTGTCATATTCAGCAATAAGGAAAGCATAATCAGCATAATTGCCGTCTTTTACAACAACCTTGTCGTTTGCATATTCGTATGTGTAGATAACTACGTCGCCGTAGCCTGCGTCTTCGTTAACAGCGGTAAGCTGAATGGAAGTGTTGTCGCCTGCGCGGAGACCTACACCCAGTTTTGCCCAAGTAACGAAATTGGAGATAAACTGAGGAATTACGTTTTCATCCTGAGAAGGGTCGTCAATAACTTCGCTTTCATCGGAAGAAACATCGCTCTCATCTTCGGGAACAGAAGTTTCGGCATCGTCTTTTGAAATGTCGGTAACGACACTTTCATCGTCGGAAACATTTACGTCGGAATTTTCTTTGCTTACGTTTTCTTCTGCGGGAGTGCTGTTGTTATTACTTGTTTCGTTTCCGTCGCAAGCAACAAGAGAAAACGCCAGAAGGGCCATAAGCAGTACTGCTAAAAGTTTTTTCATTTTTTCACCTCATGTTTTTTTCGGCATAAACCATTTTTTATATTACCATATATTTGTCACGGTTGCAATAACTTTTTTTAAATTTTACATCTTCTTTTCTCTTGACAAGTATACATATTTTGTTTACAATAAATTGTTTTATATTACATTGTCGGAGTTGTAGGTTTATGTCAGTTATAAAGAAGTACCTGAAATTGGTTCACGGAAATATAAAGGCGCTTGAAAATTCGTCAAGTGATTTTGAAGCGATATATGAGATAATGTTTTCTTCCCCCGAAAGCATAGCTGCCGAAACCAGCGATGGTTTCCGCATACGGGAGTATACATACGGCGAAGTAAAAAGCATGATAGAAAAAATGTCCGAATCTCTGTACGCCCGTATAGGTGCTACTCACAATTATGTAGCTCTTGATATGGATAACTGTGTGGAATGGATAGTTGCATTCTGGGCGATACTGCGCAGCGGTAACAAGCCTTATCTTGTAAACCGCCGTCATCCTATAAACCTTTCTTCCGGAATTCTTAATACTCTGCAGGTTAAATATATAATCGGCAAAGGTTCTACCAATCTTCCCGGTGAATTTATTGACGTTACTTCTCTTGCTCAGGGTAAGCCTTTTGAAGATTGTTTTGAAGACGAGATTGCTTTATCCACCTCCGCAACAACGCTGAAACAGGTCGTTTGCTTTTACACCGGTAAGGAGATCGGTAAACAGGTGCTTAACGCAGGACCTATGTTTGAAGAAAATACATCCATTGCCGTTCACGTTAACGGTAAATTAAAGCAGATAGCTTTCCTGCCGTTTTATCATGTTTTCGGTCTTGTTGCCGTGTATTTCTGGCACGCATTTTATTGGAATACCATGGTATTTCCCAAGGATATGTCCGGTGAAACGCTTATGCGTACCTGCCGCGCACACGAGGTTACTCACGTTTTCGCGGTGCCTATGCTTTGGCATACCATTGAAAAGCAGGTTATGCGCGAGATAAACAACAAGGACGAAAAAACAAGGAAACGCTTTGAAAAAGGTACTGCCCTTTGTCTTAAAGTGCAGAATATAAATCCTAAACTGGGCAACTGGCTTTCCCGTAAACTAATGACTGAGGTTACAGACAAGCTTTTTGGTCCCACCGTGCGCTACTGTATTTCCGGTGGAAGCTATGTTAAGGATTCTACCTTAAAGCTCTTTGCTTCCATCGGTTATCCTCTACATAACGGTTACGGTATGAGCGAGGTTGGTATCACATCTACAGAACTAAGGGATAAACCCAAGGATCTTTTCAAAAACAGTATCGGCAGACCCTTTAAGTCGGTGGAATACAAAATAGATGAAAACGGCGTTCTTTTCGTTAAGGGCGAATCTACCTGCAAGCGTATGCTTGTAAACGGCGAAGAAATACTTGTTGACGAATGGTATAACACCGGCGATATTGTCGATTGTGTTGACGGATATTACTATATTCGCGGCAGAAAAGGAGACACGGTCATCAGCGAAAACGGCGAGAATATAAACCCCGACGTTATTGAGCAGATGTTTGATCTTCCCGATGCAATGGCGTTTTCCGTTATCGGTCTGGGCGAGGGAAGCGAAGAAAAACTTACAATGATCGTCCGCGTTAATCCTTATCTCAATTCAGTACGTCTTAATGATATGATAAATAAGATTTACTCGGTTAACGATACTTTGCCTCTCCCTATGCAGATCAAAGAGTTTTACGTTACTCATGATGCCATTGCGTCCGAGACTGCTATAAAGGTCGGCAGACAGTATCTCCGCAACGCACTTGAGCAGGGCAAGGTTGAGCTTATTCCCTTTGGAGAAGTTAAATGCAAAGAAAGCCCCGAGTTTGATCGTAATTCCGCTCTTGCTACCAAGGTGCTGGATATTGCAGAGCGAGTACTCGGTATCGAGCGCGAGCGTATCGGCGCGGACACTCACGTTATTCAAGAGCTGGGTATATCTTCCCTTCAGTATTTCTCGCTTCTTACCGAGCTTTCCAAGGAATTTCCCTATATGGATTATTCAAATTCCAACAATTATTTCTATACTCTCCGTGAATTCTGCGAATACATAGAAAGGCAGATCTGATTATGCGTCAGGGAAAACCCAATAAATTCGTTTTAGCCTTTGTAAAACTGACCGGCGGATTGCCCGCACATTTGCTGTTCAGATACAAGCTGTACTATATGAACAAGGAAAAACAAGGCTACAAATTGCCTAAATCCTGCATTTTGATGTCAAACCACAAAGCACTTATGGATTTCGTGTTGTACGTTACAATTTTTCCCTTCAGAACCATACGTTTCCTTGTTGCAGAGGTTATGTTCAATAAGGGAAAGCTTTTCAGCAAGTTTTTGTTCTGGCTTGGCTGCATATTTGTAAACCGCGATGCAAGGGATTTTTCCTTTGTAGGCGAATCTCTTAAAGTGCTGGATAAAGGCGGTATTGTGGGAATTTTTCCCGAATCCCGCCTGCCTGTTGACGGAAAGCCCTGGCCCTTTAAGCCCAGTATCGTGTTTATCGCTTTGCGTACCGATGCGCCTATTATTCCCATGTATACCAACGGTGCGTATTCTTTCAAAAAGCGCACAAGAGTTATGATAGGTGAGAAAATTTATCTACGCGATTACTGCAAGGAAGAAAATCCTTCTCTTGAAGAAATAGATCGTCTTACAAAGCTTCTTGAGGACAAAACTTACGAGCTTAAAGCGGAGCTTGAAAAACGTGTTGAAAAAGAAAATGGCAAAAAGTAAATTCAGTTCGGTTTTTAATATAAAATTCCTGCCCATGGATTACGGCAGACTTCATTATTTCCTTTACCGACTTGTAAAGATACGCCCTCTTGGTCTTGACGGCAAGAAATACCGCCGCAATTTTTCGGGCGGTGCGCTTATCGCCGCAAACCATACCGGGTTTTCGGATGCTGTCACCTTGGGAAGCGGCTTTTGGCACAGACGTGTTTTCTTTCTCGCCAGTGAGGAAGTGATGTCCGGCGGTTTCAGAACAGTATTGCTCAAACTGATGGGATGTATCAAGGTAGACCGCAATATTTCGGACATAGAGGCAATACGCAATTCTGTTAATGTTATAAAAAATGGGCATACTCTTGCCATTTTTCCGCAGGGACACATTGAGCGCAAGCAAGAAATTTCTTCTATTAAATCCGGCGCGGTGCTGATTGCTCTCCAAAGCGGCGCTCCAATAATTCCCGTTTATTCGAGAAAACCCCAAAAATGGTTTTGCAGACGAACACTGGTTATCGGCGAGCCCTTTTACTGTTTTGAATACTGCAAGAAAAAGTTTCCATCTGTGGCTGATATAGAAAAGCTTTCAGCTATACTTCTTGAAAAAATTAACGAGTGCCGCATTGTTTTTGACAACACGGTAACAGGAGAAAAATAAATGACTACATACGAAAGAATTGAAAAAGTGCTTAACGCTGTTTTTGACGGCGAGATAAACGCTGAGGGTATCACCGAAGAATCCGACCTTCGCGAGGACGTTGGGATGAACTCTATCGGTATGCTTTATATGGTTATGGGGCTTGAAGAGGAGTTTGGAATAAAATTCTGTAACGATGATTTTCCGTCCCTTAAAACTGTCGGCGATGTTATCCGTTGTATTGAAGGCAAAATCAAATGATCTGGAAAACCGTTCCGCCAAAGCGCGGAGATATTATAAGGGTAAAAATGTCCTTTTATTTTCATTACGGTATTTACGTTGACGATGATACGGTAATACAGTTCGGTTTGCCCGATAACACAGGCATTTTACCCGATAAAATAGCCGTTTGTTCAACAGAAGTCTATACCTTTTCCTGCGGCAATCTTTGTGAAACGGGAATAATGGATAAGCGTGAGCGTAAAAATGCGTTTTCACCTGAAAAGATAGTTTCCCGTGCCAAAGAACGAATTGGGGAAACGGGATATAATATGACCGAAAACAACTGCGAGCATTTTGTAAATATGTGTGTGTTTGGTGAACACACGGTTTTCGGTGAAAAATAATATGTGGAGGATATATGGGTCCTTTTGAAATAACCGCGCAAGCTATCAGCATTTTTGGTATGCTTTGTAACGTGCTGTCCTTTCAGCAAAAGTCTCAAAAGCGTGTTATTGCCTGCCAGCTTGCAGGCGCGTTTTTGTTTACCGTAAGCTACCTTATGCTGGGCGCATACGTTGGCGCTTTGCTCAATTGCGTTGCCATAGTACGCGCTATCGTATACATGAACAAAGAAAAGTTCAAAGCGGAAAAGCTCATTTGGCTTTACGGATTTACTGCAGTATATCTTCTTACATATCTGCTCACCTTTACCGTATTCGGAAAAGAGTTTGACGTTAAGAACGCGATAGTTGAATTTCTGCCCATCATCGGTATGGTGGCAACCACTGTAAGCTTCCGCTTAAAGGATGCGGCGGCAGTACGCCGTCTGGGGCTTGTCAGCGTACCTTCGTGGCTCATATATAATATTTTCAACTTCTCTCTGGGCGGAATCATTTGCGAAATATTCTGCTGTTGCTCCATTGTTATCGGAATGATAAGACTGGATTTTAAAAAGGAAAAGTAAAAAATGGACTGGTTAATTGAAATTTTGCTTGAGGTTTGTGCCGCAATATTCGGAAATGCTTTTGAAGATTGGTGCGCTGTAATTGGAAAAGCATTTTTACCAAGAAATTTTATTAAAAATAATCCGGAAGAAGTCAATGCTATTGTTGCAGTCACTTCAATATTGGCTGCGCTTATGTTGGTTGCCTCGGTTTTTGCGTTTGCAAATTCCGGCGTAGGTTCGTTGCTTGCTTGGATATTGTTGATAATTCCCGTGCTATACTTTGGCTTGGGTGCTATACTTGTAATTTTTAAAAAGAAAAAGTAAACATCACAAAAATACAAAAGCTGCCGGTTTTTCGGCAGCTTTTTGCGTTATATAGGGTGGAAAAATCAGGTCATTTTCTCTTGTTTTACCTTGTGGTCGATGACATAGCGGGAAGCAAGCTCGTTTTTAATATCTTCCACAGTGATACCCATTTGAGCCATAAGCACCATAACGTGGTACGCAAGGTCGGCTATCTCATAAACTGTGTCGCGCTTGTCGTCAGCCTTCGCGGCGATGATGACCTCTGTGGTTTCTTCGCCCACCTTTTTGAGTATCTTATCAATACCCTTTTGGAAAAGATATGTGGTGTAAGACCCCTCCGGCAGAGTTGCTTTTCTGTCGAGAAGAAGGTCGTATAATCCGTTCATAGAAAAAGGTGCTGCCTCTTCGGAAACAAGCAGGGGAGAAGTAAAGCAGGAATCGGTGCCGGTGTGGCAGGCAGGGCCGTCCTTGTTTACTTTGATAACCAGAGCATCTTTATCGCAATCTGCGGTAATGGAAACTATATGCTGATAATTTCCGCTGGTTTCGCCTTTCAGCCACAAACATTGTCTTGAACGGCTGTAAAAACAAGTAAGTCTTTTCTCTATAGAAATCTCTAAGCTTTCTTTGTTCATATAAGCAAGTGTAAGCACATCGCCGTTTGCGTTATCGACGACTATTGCAGGGATAAGCCCCTTTTCGTCAAATTTAAGCTCGTTTATATTTATCATAATCTCACCTCAATATTGTTTTCGCGCAGGGTCTTTTTAAGATCCTGTATTTTTACTTCCCCAAAGTGGAAAATAGATGCAGCAAGTCCTGCGTCAACTCCGGGAAGTGTGTTAAAAAGCTCGACAAAATCTTCCTTTTTGCCTGCACCGCCCGATGCGATAACAGGTACGCTTACGGCGTTGCAAACAGCGTCGAGCATTTCAAGGTCAAAGCCTTTTTTTACACCGTCTGTATCAATGGAGTTTACCACAACTTCTCCTGCACCCTCGCTTACACAGCGCTTTATCCAGCTTATGGCTTCCATACCCGTGTTCTCTCTTCCGCCCTTGGCAAATACGCGGAACACACCGTCAACTCTTTTTATATCAACAGAAAGTACCACGCACTGGTCGCCGTATTTTCTGGCGGCGGACCGCACAAGATCGGGATTTTTAATAGCTCCTGAATTAACGCTCACCTTATCCGCACCGCATTTGAGCACACGGTCAAAATCATCGGTAGTGTTAATTCCGCCGCCAACGGTAAGGGGAATAAATATGGTGCTTGCCACTTCGGTCAGAATATCGGTAAACAGCTTTCTGCCCTCTGCAGATGCGGTTATATCGTAAAACACCAATTCATCAGCCATATTGTCACTGTAATATTTTGCCAGAGCAACGGGAGAAGAAACATCGGAAAGTCCCGTGAAATTCACGCCTTTTACAACTCTGCCGTCCTTTACGTCAAGGCAGGGGATAATACGTTTTGTAATCATTTCGCCACCTCAACAGCTTTCGCTAAATCAATGGCGCCTGTATAATACGCTTTGCCGATTATCGCCCCGTATATACCCATATTTGCAAGCGCTTTTACGTCTTCGATAGAAGATACGCCGCCGGACGCAATCAGGTCAACATCAAACTCTGCTGACAGTTCTTTATAAAGCTGTCTGTTTGTGCCTTCCATAGCGCCGTCTTTTGAAATATCGGTGCAGATTATGGCAGTCACGCCAATATCCTGCATCTGCTTAAAAAAGTCCTTTGCAGTTATTTCAGACACCTCTGTCCAACCTTTTATAGCAACATAACCGTCCTTAAGGTCAACGCCTACAGCAATCTTGCTTCCGTAAACCGAAACCGCTTCGTTAAGAAACTTTCTGTCGGTTACCGCCGCAGTTCCCAGAATTACACGGTCAACACCGGCATCAATATATTTTTTAACGGTATCCATATTCCGTATACCGCCGCCAACCTCAACAAAACCGCCGAATGTATCGCATATTTTACTAATAACATCTGCGTTTGCGGGTATGCCCGTTTTTGCACCCTCAAGGTCTACGAGGTGTATATAGGTAGCACCGCATTTCTTAAAATCTTCGGCAACAAAAACGGGATTATCGTTGTATACCGTCATTTGTGTGTAGTCGCCTTTGTACAGTCGTACGGCTTTTCCGCCGAACAAATCAATAGCGGGAAATATATTCATATATTTATTTTCCCTCACTTTCTTCGCAAAAGGCTTTTATAATCTTTATGCCTGCATTTCCGCTCTTTTCGGGATGAAATTGGCATCCAAACACGTTTTCTTTTTCCACGGCAGCAGTAACCGTGAATCCGTATTCTGTAACAGCAGCCAGTGAATCCTCGCAGTTTTCCGCGCAAAAGGAGTGGACAAAGTAGACGTGCTCGCCTTCTGCGGTATTACGCATAATGCGGCTTTCGGGCGCGCAGATATGAAGCTTGTTCCAGCCCATGTGGGGAAGCTTGAGTCCGCTTATTTTACTATTCATAGGCACTACTTCGCCCTTAAGAAGACCCAGTCCCTTGTGCTCACCGTACTCATAGCTTTTTTCAAAAAGCAACTGCATTCCAAGGCATATTCCCATAAGAGGAACACCTTTTTCGGCACTGTTTAATACAAATTTATCAAGTCCCGTATCCCGCAGTTTTTTTGCGGCATCGCCAAAAGCGCCTACACCGGGTAATATAAGCTTTTGTGCTTTTGCGAGTTCTTTTTCGTCGCCGGATACAAATACCTCTTCGCCTGCGGCGGTAAAAGAAGATTTAAGGGAAAACAAATTCCCTACGCCGTAATCAATAATTCCGATCATTTATAAAACTCCCTTTGTGGAAGGTATCTCGTTTGCGGCATCTGCGTCTATTTTCACAGCCGCCTTCAGTGTTCTTGCAACAGATTTGAACGCGCCCTCGGCTATATGATGGGAATTTGTTCCCTCCAGTTTGCGGATATGCAGGCTCATAGGGCAGTTGCGCACAAAGGCAAGGAAGAATTCCTGTACAAGTTCGCTGTCAAAGGAGCCTATCTTCTGCGCAGGTATTGCAAGGTCATAGCACAGATGGCATCTTCCCGAAATATCTGCGGCAGTAAGTATCAACGCTTCGTCCATAGGCAAAATAAAGCTTCCGTAACGGGTAATGCCCTTCTTGTCACCCAACGCCTTTGTAAACGCCTGACCGAGGCATATTCCCACGTCTTCTGCCGTGTGGTGAAAATCTACGTCTGTGTCACCCTTGCAGTAAACGGTTAAATCAAACCTTCCGTGAGAAGCAAAGAGAGTAAGCATGTGGTTTAGGAAACCGCATCCCGTGCTTATATCGCTTTTTCCTCTTCCGTCAAGAGAAAGGGAAAGGCGTATATCCGTTTCTTTGGTTGTTCTTATAATCTCTGCACTTCTCATTTCAAAATATCCTTTACGGTTTCAATAAACTTTTCCATTTGTTCTCTTGTGCCGATAGTTATGCGGTTAAAATCCTTAATGCGTTCACCGCCGAAATGGCGGACAAGTATACCGCGCTGTTTCAGTTGCAGATACAGCTTTTCTCCGTCCATCTTCGGTGTTTTGGCAAACAGGAAATTCGCTTTGCTGTCAAGCACCGTAAAGCCGTTTCGTTCAAGCTGCGATTTTGTCCATTCTCTCGTCGAGATAATTTCTGCGCATTTTTTGAGATAATAATCTTCGGCATCTACCGTCGCTTCGCCCAGTGTCATTGTAAGGCGGTTAATGCTGTATGGGTTGGTGGAGAATTTTACCTTTTCAAGGTCATTAATAAGTCCCTTGGCTCCGATAGCGTATCCCAATCTGCCGCCGGCAAGACAACGTGACTTTGAAAAAGTACGCACCACTAAAAGGTTATCATATTTTTCTGTAAGTTTATAACAGCTTTCTCCTCCGAAGTCCACATAAGCCTCGTCGATAACAACTACGTTGTCAGGGTTGCTTTTAACAATTTCTTCTATTTGCCAAACCGGCAAGCTCATTCCTGTGGGGGCGTTGGGGTTGGCAATGACGACAAGGCGGTTTTTGTTAAGATAATCGGTGTAGTCAACCGAAAAATCATCCTTTAACGGAATCTCTTCGGCGTCAATCCCGTAAAGACGCGAGAAAACGGAATAAAAACCGTACGTTATATCGGGATATAAAGCGCCGTTTTCTTTTCCGAAAGCGAAAAAGGCAAAGTTAAGTATATCGTCCGAACCGTTGGAAACAAAAATATTCTTTTCGTTTACATCGTAAAGGTTTGCGAGTTTTTGCTTCAGGACCTTACAGGTCGGATCGGAATACAACCGTAAAAGAGCTATATCATCGGAATTAACCGCTTCAACTACGCTCGGTGCCGGTGGGAAAGGGGATTCGTTGGTATTCAGCTTAATATATTCTGTATCTCTCGGCTGTTCACCGGGAACGTATGCGTCCATTGAACAAAGACGCTTATCAAGAAATCTGCTCATAATTATTTTTCTTTCCGTATCGTTGCGCTTCTTGCGTGAGCGTGGAGTCCTTCCTTGTCAGCGAAATAAGCAACCTTGTCGCTCACCTTTTCAAGAGCAACCTTCGTGTAATAGGTAAACTGTGTCTTTTTTACAAAATCATCAACCGAAAGGGGGCTGGAAAATCTTGCCGTTCCGCCGGTGGGAAGGGTGTGGTTGGGACCTGCAAAATAATCACCCAACGCTTCGGGACAATTTCTTCCCATGAATATTGAACCGGCATTTGTTATGCTGTCCAATATATCAAAGGGCTCATCCACCATTAGTTCAAGATGCTCGGGTGCTATCTCGTTGGAAACCGAAATGGCATCCACAAGGTTTTCGGTAACAATAATTTTTCCGTTATTATCAATGGATTTTCTGGCAATTTCCTGTCTGGGCAGTAAAGCGAGCTGGTTTTCAACTTCGTTTTGTACTGCCAAGGCAAGTTCCATGCTGTCAGTTACCAACACTGCGGCGGCGTTAACGTCGTGCTCCGCTTGAGACAGCAGGTCTGCTGCCGCGTGAGCGGGGACACTGTTTTTATCGGCAATAATTAAGATTTCACTGGGACCTGCGATCATGTCAATAGAAACCTGACCGTATACCTGTTTTTTCGCTTCCGCAACAAAGGCATTTCCGGGCCCCACTATCTTATCTACCTTCGGTATGGTTTCGGTACCGTAAGCAAGGGCGGCAACCGCCTGTGCTCCGCCAACCTTGAATATACGGCTGACGCCTGCTATTTTTGCTGCAGCAAGAATGACGGGGTTTACCTTTCCGTCTTTGCCTGGGGGAGTTGTCATAACTATTTCGGGACATCCTGCAATAAATGCGGGGATGCTGTCCATAAGTACGGTAGAAGGATATGCCGCAGTGCCGCCGGGAACGTAAAGAGCTACTTTTTCAATAGGCGTCACCTTTTGACCGATAACAACGCCCTCTTTTTCACTTATAATAAAGCTGTTACGTACCTGCTTTTGGTGAAAAGCGCGTATGTTTTCCGCCGCCTCGCGAAGTATTTGGAGGAACTCCGGTTCAACGGAAGCGAATGCTTCCTCAATCTCCTCATCTGTAACTTCAATAGAAGTCAGGTCCACTTTATCAAACTTTTTTGTATATTCCTTTACAGCATTATCACCCTTTTCGCGGACGTTGGCGATAATCTCCGCAACTGCGGCGGAAACGTCTGTCGCCAAAATCTGACGGGCGAAAATTTTATCGGCAGGTATTTTACCGTATTCAAGTATTTTAATCATTTTACTTCACCTGTTTTGCCATTTTTTCAACAATAGCGCAAATTTCCTCGTTTTTGAACTTATATCCTGCTTTGTTGGCAATAAGTCTTGCACTTATGGGAATTATATCCTCAACTACCTCAAGGTCGTTTGCTTTAAGGGTACTGCCTGTTTCGACAATATCAACTATCACATCGGAGAGGTCAAGAATGGGCGCAAGCTCAATAGACCCGTTAAGGTTGATTATATCAATATCTCTGCACTTTTTATCATAGAAGCACTGTGCGATATAGGGAAACTTCGTTGCTACCCGCAACGTGGATTCACGGGAATCGATAAAATCCTTTTTTGCCGCTACCGCCATTCTGCATTTTCCCATATTAAGGTCAAGAAGCTCGTATACATCGGGGCGGTATTCAAGCAAAATATCTTTTCCCGCAACTCCTATATCAGCCGCGCCGCGCTCAACGTATATCGCAACGTCGGAAGGCTTGACCCAGAAATACCGCACTCCCTTTTCGGGATTTTCAAATATCAGCTTGCGGTTTTCTTCTTCGATGGAAGGACATTCGTAACCGGCTTCCTTGAACATATTATATACTTTTTCACCCAGCCGTCCTTTAGGCAGAGCGACGTTTACCATTTTACTCAACTTCGTTCACAACTCCGTTCTCAAAGCGGATAAGCTTTTTGTAATTTCTATGTTGCGGAAGGGAAGTGCACACCAGCACACTGCCTGAACTTGAATGCTTTTCTGTCAGCGCGATAATTGCGGCAGTATCGGCATTTTCATCATGCAGTATTATTGTATCATAAACACGGGCGGCGGATATATTGTCCAATCTTTCAAGGAGATCGGTATAAACCGCAAAACCTATCGCTTTGCTTTTTCTTCCCATTTTTTTAAGAAGTTTATCGTACTGCCCGCCGGAAAGCACACCTGCGGGAATACCTTCAACGTAACCTTTGAATACAACACCGCTGTAATATTTAAGATCGCTTCCCACAGAAAAATCAATACGAATATTCTCGCCGAAACCGCAACTGAAAAGAATTGCGCAAAGCTCTTTAAGTTCATTTAGCTTTTCATTTTCGCTTTGTGCGGTAAGTTTTTTGTCAAGGGTGTTCAGCACATTATCCGCATTGCCGCAAAGCTCTATTAGAGCTTTCAGCTTTTCGGCGTTTTTGCTTTCCAGTTCTTCGTCACTGCAAAGTTTTGCCATCTGGTGAGCGTTTTTGCTTTGCAGATATTCAAGAGCGTTTTCAATACCGTTTTGGGAAAGACCGCTGTTTCCGATAACTTCGCTTATAAGACCCATATGGGAAATATCCAAAACAAATTTATCGGATATAAGCTTTAAGCTTTTTGCAGCCAAAAGCACTGCTTCGGCGATTTCATATCTGCTCAGGTCACCGATACATTCAAGGCCGGTCTGCATTATTTCGCGGTATTGTCCGCCGGAAACGCGGTAAACGTTTTCGTTGTAATATACCTTTTGTATCTCGTCTTTTACATCCGGTGCGTTTTTAATAATGGAAAGGGTAACGTCCGGCTTCATTGCAAGCAATCTGCCGCTTTTATCGGTAAAGGTTATCACTTGGTCGGATATAAGAAAATCCTTGTTGTTTACATACAGATCATATTCTTCAAATCTGCTCATCTTATAACGGCTGTAGCCGTATTTTTCATATAACTCACGGAGGGCAAAGACCGCTTGTTCATCACGTCTCATCATTTTGAGTTTTCACCCGCCTTTTTCATTCTGTTAAGTACGATACGGTATCCGTAGCCGTGCTGCAGACATTTGTTTACACGGCATATTGTTGCGGAACTGGCACCGGTATCTTCGGATACGTCGTTATAGTTTCTGCCTTCATCCAGACGGCGTGCCACCAAGAATCTCTGAGAAATCGCCTCCAGCTCCTTTAAAGTGCAAACGTCCTCGAAAAATTTATAACATTCATCTTTGTTTTCTAATGATAAAATCGCTTCAAACAGGGCGTCGGTATCTACATTGCGTATATCTTTCATACAAGCACACCTTTCGATAATTTGAGTCATTGTAACACTTTATCGTGCTAAAGTCAATAGGGAATGAATAAATATTCCGTTTTATACAATTATTAATCAAAAAAATACTCAAATAAAGGCATTTTAACATCTTGATTTTTACAGCGTACAGCAATATAATTAAGATGTATCATTATAATGGGGGAATAGTTATGCGTATAGTCATTAAAATCGGTACAAGCACATTGGCCCATCCTACCGGACATCTTAATATCCGCAGGGTAGAGGAAATGTGCAAAATAATAAGCGATATGAAAAATGCGGGTAATCAGATAATTCTGGTTTCCTCCGGTGCAATAGGAATGGGTGTGGGTAAGCTGGGACTTGTGAACCGTCCTACCGATATCCCGACCAAGCAGGCTTCTGCCGCCGTGGGTCAGTGCGAGCTTATGTATACATACGACAGAATTTTCAGCCAGTACCACCACACTGTTGCCCAGCTTTTAATTACCGGTGAGGACGTTAAAAACGATATTCGCCATAATAATTTTAACAATACACTTGACCGCCTGCTCGAACTTAATGCTATCCCTATAATAAATGAAAACGATACTGTCGCGACAGATGAAATAGTTATCGGCGATAACGATACGCTGGCTGCAATCGTCGCCGCGTCCGTAAAGGCGCAAAAGCTAATTTTGCTTTCAGATATTGACGGTCTGTATACTGCCGATCCCCATACCGATCCCGACGCAAAGCTTATACCTGTTGTAAACTGTGTCGATGATAATCTTTGTTCGATTGCGGGAGACAGCGCATCAAATCAGGGCACAGGCGGTATGGTAACCAAGCTTCAGGCGGCGAAAATCTGCTTGGATTGCGGTTGCGATATGATAATTACAAACGGAAACCATCCTGAAAATCTTTATGATATTCTTGACGGTAAGCCCGTCGGCACTACTTTTACGGAGAAAAATCATGCAAAAACTGTTAAATGATGCAAAGTGCGCAAAGCCGTTGGTTGCTTCTCTTTCAGAGGAGCAAAAAAACAAAGCGTTGTTGTTTATGGCTAAAGCGCTTGTAAATAATGAAGATGCAATTCTCGCCGCTAACCGTGCAGATCTGGACGCGGCAAAGGGAAACATTCCCGATGTTATGCTTGACCGTCTTATGCTTAACGCTGACCGTATACGCAGTATGGCTTCCGGTATAGAGGCAGTTGCACAATTGCCCGATCCTGCGGGCATTGTTCTGGATACGTATACCCGCGCTGACGGACTTGTTATTCAAAAGGTCTCTGTTCCCGTGGGTGTTGTTGCCATTATATACGAAAGCCGTCCCAACGTTACTGCGGATGCGGCGGCACTTGCCCTTAAGAGCGGAAATGTATGTATACTTCGTTCCGGAAAAGAGGCTTTCAACTCCGCAAAGGCAATTGTCGATGCTCTCAAAATCGGTCTGAAAGCGGCGGGAATAACCGAAAATGCGGTAAACCTTGTTACCGACCCTTCCCGCGATAGCGCAAACGCTTTAATGACTGCTAACGGATATGTTGATATTCTTATACCCAGAGGCGGCGCGGGGCTTATAAACGCCTGTGTGCGGCAAGCTACTGTTCCTTGCATAGCAACAGGCACTGGTATATGCCATGTATACGTGGAAAAGACCGCCAATATTGATATGGCGCTTAACATTATAGAAAATGCAAAAACCAGCCGTCCAAGTGTGTGCAATGCCGAGGAGGTCCTTTTGGTAGACGCAGAGATAGCCCCCGTTTTCTTGCCTCGCTTGTATGAGAAATTGGTAACCGAGCGATTGAAAAAGGGCGTAACTCCCGTAGAATTGCGGATTGACGAAAATGCCGCGGAGTATATCAGCGGAACTCCCGCAAGTGACAAGGATTTTGATACCGAATTTTTGGATTACATTTTAGCTGTAAAATGCGTTTCAGGTGTGGACGAAGCAGTTGCTCATATAACTGCTCACTCTACCGGACACAGCGAAGCTATTGTCAGCAATGATTTTTCGGCTCAACAAAAATTTGCACGTCTTGTTGACAGTGCGGCTGTGTATATCAACGCTTCCACACGTTTTACGGATGGAGGCGAGTTCGGCTTGGGTTGTGAGATGGGTATTTCCACTCAAAAGCTACACGCACGCGGCCCTATGGGTCTAAAAGAGCTTACCACCTACAAGTACGTAGTTTCCGGTAACGGACATATCAGATAGGAGATGTAAATATGAAATACGGATTTATCGGTTGCGGCAATATGGGTGGCGCGGTTGCTCGCGCTATTTCAAAGGTGACCACCGATTTTTGCGTTTCCGACAGAAGCGGTAAGGCAAAGATAATTGCCGATGAATTGGGAGTTGTTTATACAGATACAAAAACAATTGCCGCCACTTGCGATAGAATATTTTTGTGTGTGAAACCCCAGATGATGTCAGGCGTTTTGGGTGAGATTTCCGATGTTTTGGCGGAGAGGCACCCCGTCCTTATCACAATGGCGGCAGGGCTTACCAATGAATCTATATGCTCAATGGCAGGCGCTCAATTACCGGTAATACGTATAATGCCCAACACTCCCGTTGCTGTGGGAAAAGGTATAGTGCTGTGTTGCAAAAATGGTCTTGTAACAGATGATGTTCTGGAAGATTTTGTTTCCGATTTGAGATATGCGGGAAAGATAGATATGCTTCCCGAAAAATTATTTGATCCTGCTACTGCGGTGTCCGGATGCGGTCCCGCATATGCTTATATGTTTATTGACGCTTTGGCTGACGGCGCAGTATCCTGCGGTGTTCCCAGAGAAAAAGCCTTGGAATACGCCGCAGGCGTACTGGCAGGCGCGGCAGAAATGGTGCTTACCAGCAAAAAACATCCGGGCGCTTTGAAAGATGCAGTGTGTTCTCCCGGCGGAAGCACTATTGAAGGTGTTCGCGTGCTTGAGCAGGAAGGCTTTCGCAGTGCGGTTATAAATTGTGTTGTTGCCGCTTGCGAAAAAAACCGTGAATTGGGAAATTAATGAATTAAAATACTAACTCAAAAAAAGAGGTAAATATATTATGGCAAGAAAAGATATAGATTGGTCAAACCTTGGCTTTGGTTATATTCAGACCGAGCTGCGTTATGTTTCCAATTATAAAGGCGGCGAATGGGATGACGGTACTCTTACCTCCGACGCTACTGTTACCATGAGCGAATGCGCCTGCGTTTTACAGTATGCGCAGACTTGTTTTGAGGGACTCAAAGCATATACTACGGAGGATGGCAGAATTGTCTGCTTCCGTCCTGACCTTAATGCGTCCCGCATGGCGGATTCGTGCCGCCGTATGAAGATGCCCGTATTTCCCGAGGAACGCTTTGTAGATGCTGTTGTTAAAACTGTAAAAGCTAATTCCGGTTGGGTTCCCCCTTACGGCTCCGGTGCGTCTTTGTATCTCCGTCCTTATATGTTTGGCTATGACGCCATTATCGGGGTAAAGCCTGCCAATGAATTTCAATTTAGAATCTTTGCCACTCCCGTCGGACCCTATTTCAAAGGCGGCGTGAGACCGCTCACTCTTCGTGTGTCAGATTTTGACCGCGCTGCACCCAGAGGCACCGGCCACATTAAAGCGGGACTCAATTACGCCATGAGCCTTTACGCTATTGTTGACGCTCACGAGCAGGGTTATGACGAAAACGTATACGTTGATTCCGCTACCCGAACTTATATTGAGGAAACGGGCGGTGCCAATATTATCTTCGTTACCAAGGACGGAAAGCTTGTAACCCCCAAGTCCGATACCATTTTGCCTTCTATCACCAGACGCTCTTTGCTTCAGGTTGCAAAGAATTATCTGGGTATGGAGGTTGAGGAGAGGGAAGTTGCTCTCTCTGAATTAGCCGATTTCGCAGAATGCGGACTTTGCGGAACCGCCGCAGTCATTTCTCCCGTAGGAAAGATTGTTGACCATGGCAAAGAGGTGAATTTTAATATCGGCGAAAGCGGTATGGGAGATACCGTAAAGAAACTTTACGATACCCTTACCGGCATACAAATGGGCAGAATAACGCCCCCCGAAGGATGGGTAAAGGTTATTGAATAAAAAGTGAATAATTGTTTGAGTTTTCGGAATAATTTTTCGCTCATACCCTTGACATAACTTGTAAGCAGTGGTATAATCGTTCAATAATATATAATGCGAAATTTTTTGAAATTCACGGCAAGAAGAACGGTATCCACTATTTATTAATTTCTACAGCCCTCTCTCTTTGCACAAGAGAGAGGGTATTTTTAATAAAAAACTTTTTGTCGTCAGAAGGAACGGATAAAAGTTATGGTAACAATAGACAAAATATTTCACGCATCAACAGTGCTTAAAAAAATAATACGTCCCACTCCGTTGGCGACTGCTTATGGTATCGCGCCACAGTGCCAACTGTATCTTAAACCTGAGAATCTGCAAAATACCGGTTCTTTCAAACTTCGCGGTTCGGGTTATATGATAGCAATGCTGTCCGAAGAAGAAAAGCAAAAGGGCGTTATTGCTTGTTCTGCAGGTAACCACGCACAGGGTGTTGCTCTTGCGGCTTCCAAGTGCGGCATATCTTCTCTTATCTGTCTGCCCGATACCGCGCCTATTTCAAAAATAGAGGCGACTAAAAATTACGGCGCGCAGATTTGCCTTGTCGAAGGTTGTTATGATGATGCTTACAACAAGGCAATGACACTTAAAGACGAAATGGGACTTACCTTTGTTCACCCCTTTGATGACGAAAACGTAATCGCAGGGCAGGGAACTATTGGTCTTGAGATAGTTAACGAACTGGATAATATTGATGCCGTTATCGTTCCCATAGGCGGCGGCGGACTGATTTCCGGTGTGGCATACGCTATCAAGGCAATTAATCCCAAAGTTAAGGTTTACGGTGTTCAGGCTGCAGGCGCGGCGAGTATGTATAATTCCGTAAATCACGGTCAGATAGAATCTCTTCCTTCCGTTTCCACCATCGCGGACGGTATAGCTGTAAAAAGACCCGGCGAAAACACCTTCCAAATGGTAAGCAAATACGTTGACGATATCGCTCTTGTAACCGAGGATGAAATTTCCTCTGCTATTCTTGCACTTATTGAGAAGCAGAAAATGATTGCCGAGGGCGCAGGCGCAGTTTCCGTAGCGGCGGCTATGTTCAACAAGTTCCCCATCGAAGGTAAAAGGGTTGTCAGCCTTATATCCGGCGGTAATATAGACGTTACCAGTCTTTCAAGAGTAATTGAACGCGGTCTTATGAAATCGGGCAGAAGCTCAAGTCTGCTTATCGAGCTGGCGGATAAACCCGGTCAGCTTAAGGATGTTTCCCGTATTATCGCAGATTGCGGCGGTAACGTTACCGGAGTTCATCACGAGCGTAACAGCAACACCGCAAGCATTAACGGCTGTTATCTGCGTATCGTCATGGAGACCCGTGATTACGATCACGTTAGTCAAATCATTGAAGCACTTAAAACAGAAGGCTTCAAAATTGTAGAGGAGTAAACTATAATGAATTACATATACACTAAAAACGCGCCGGATGCAATAGGTCCTTATTCCCAGGCAATAGTTACGGGTAATTTGGTTTTTACTTCCGGACAGATAGCAATAAATCCCCAGAGCGGTGCTGTTGAGGCAACAACTATTGAAGAACAGACTGAACAGGTGTGCAAGAATCTGTCTGCTGTTCTTGAGGCAGCAGGTTCTTCTCTTGAAAAGGTTGTAAAGACTACATGCTTCTTAAGCAGTATGGACGATTTTGCCGTTTTCAACGGTATATACGCAAAGTATTTTACGGGCAAACCTGCCCGTTCCTGCGTTGCAGCTAAGACCCTCCCCAAAAATGTTTTGGTAGAAGTAGAAGCAATTGCAGAAATTAACGCACTGCCTTCCAAGGAGTAAATAATGAATAACAGCAAATACAGTATCGGATATTATCCCGCACCGGGCTCTCATTATAAATGGGTTTATAAAGATCATATTGAAAAAGCACCTGCTTGGTGCAGTGTTGACTTGCGCGATGGTAATCAGTCCCTTGTTATTCCTATGAGCCTTGAAGAAAAGCTGGAGTTCTATAAGCTGTTACTTAAGGTCGGGTTCAAGGAGATAGAGGTGGGATTTCCTGCCGCTTCTGAAACCGAATATGAGTTTTTGCGTACACTTATCGAAAATAATATGATTCCGCAGGACGTTACCGTTCAGGTGCTTACCCAGTGCAGAGAGCATATCATACGCAAAACCTTTGATGCCTGCAAGGGTGCGCCCAATGCAATTATCCATTTTTATAATTCGGTCAGTGTTGCGCAGCGAGAGCAGGTATTCAAAAAAACAAAAGAAGAAATTAAAAAGATAGCTGTCGATGGCGCAAAATTTGTTAAACAGCTTGCAAGCGAGTACGAGGGCAATTTCCGCTTTGAATATTCGCCCGAAAGCTTTACGGGAACCGAGCCTGAATACGCACTTGAAGTGTGCAACGCAGTGCTTGACGTTTTGGAACCCTCCGAGACAAACAACGTTATAATCAACCTTCCCGTAACTGTAGAGATGAGTATGCCGCACGTTTATGCGTGTCAGGTTGAGTATATGAGCGAAAATCTCAAATACCGCGAGCATGTTACCCTTTCTCTCCATCCTCATAACGACAGAGGTACGGGAGTTGCAGATACCGAACTTGCTCTTCTTGCAGGGGCTGACCGTGTTGAGGGAACCCTTTTCGGTAACGGCGAGCGCACGGGTAATGTAGACGTAATAACCCTTGCTATGAATATGTATTCCCACGGCGTTGATCCCGAGCTTGATTTTTCGGATATGCCGTCTATAGTCGAGGCATACGAAAAATGCACTCGTATGCACGTTTATGAAAGAAGTCCTTATGCCGGTGCTTTGGTGTTCGCCGCTTTCTCGGGAAGTCATCAGGATGCTATTGCAAAGGGAATGAAATGGCGCGAGGAAAAGAATTTAAGTCGCTGGACAGTTCCGTATATTCCCATCGACCCCAAGGATATCAACCGCACTTACGATGCGGACGTTATAAGGGTAAATTCCCAGAGCGGCAAGGGCGGTATCGGTTATTTGCTTGAGCAGGCTCACGGATACGTGCTTCCCGCACAGATGCGCGAGCATTTCAGCTATCTATGCAAAAGCATTTCAGACCATGATCATAGAGAACTTAAAAACGACGATATCCTCAATATATTTACTCAAAACTATCTAAATCTCGATGCTCCGATTTCCATATCCAATATGAGCTTTGTTCAAAAGGATGGCGGAGTTGATTCGTACGTTACCTTTACCCGCGACGGTAAGAAGAATACCGTGCATACAACAGGTAACGGGTCTCTGGACGCGGTGAGCAACGCGCTCAAAGAATACACTGAAGATAACTATACCCTTAAGGTGTATATCGAGCACAGTGTCGAAGGCAAAAGCTCTGATGCTACCGCCGCAGCTTATATCGGAATTGAAAGTGCAGGCGGAAAGATGTACTGGGGTGCGGGCAAGGACACAGATATTATCCGCGCAAGTATCCATGCTCTTATGAGCGCGTATAACAACATGTTAAAATAAAAGGAGATAAACGCATTATGGGAATGACAATGACCCAAAAGATACTTGCCGCTCACGCCGGTCTGGATTCTGTAAGTGCAGGTCAGCTTATCAGTGCAAAACTGGATATTGTTCTCGGCAACGACATTACCACTCCCGTCGCCGTGAATGAATTTAATAAGGCAGGCTTTAACAGCGTTTTTAATAAAGACAAAATTGCAATAGTTCTCGACCACTTTGTTCCCAACAAGGATATAAAAGCGGCAGAGCAATCCAAGCAGTGCAGAGAATTCGCGTGTGCTCACAAGGTCAGTCATTTTTACGACGTGGGTAAAATGGGAATTGAGCACGCTCTTCTTCCCGAGCAGGGTGTTGTAACTGCAGGCGATTGTATTATCGGCGCAGACAGCCACACCTGTACATACGGCGCTTTGGGCGCCTTTTCCACAGGTGTCGGCAGTACAGATATGGCGGCAGGCATGGCAACGGGAACAGCTTGGTTCAAAGTTCCCTCTGCCATTCGCTTTGAACTCAAGGGCAAGCTTAATCCTCTGTGCAGCGGCAAAGATGTTATCTTAACCATTATCGGCATGATAGGTGTAGACGGCGCTTTATACCGCAGCATGGAATTTACAGGTGAAGGCGTCGCTTCTTTGAGCATGGACGACCGTTTGTGTATCTGCAATATGGCTATTGAAGCAGGCGCAAAAAACGGTATTTTCCCCGTAGACGATGTAACGAAAGCATATATGGAGGGTCGTTGCGAGCGCACTCCTGTAATATACGAAGCTGACGAAGATGCGGAGTATGAGCGTACCATCGAAATTGATCTTTCTGCGATAGTTCCAACCGTTGCTTGTCCTCATCTTCCCGAAAACACCCACCCTGCATCCGAGCTTAAGGGGATTAAAATTGACCAAGTAGTCATCGGAAGCTGTACCAACGGCAGAATGGAGGATATGGAAACTGCTTTCAATATCCTTAACGGTAAGAAAATAGCAGATAACGTCCGTTGCATCATTATCCCCGGCACTATGCAGATACTTCGCGAGTGCGTTGAGAGGGGCTACGTTACCGCCTTTATAGATGCAGGCGCGGTGGTGTCCACACCTACTTGCGGACCTTGTCTCGGCGGATATATGGGTATTCTCGCGGCAGGTGAGCGCTGTGTCGCAACTACAAACCGTAATTTTGTAGGCAGAATGGGTCACGTTGAAAGTGAAGTTTATCTTGCGAGCCCCGCGACTGCGGCGGCGAGCGCAATAACCGGATATATAACAGATCCTACGGAGGTTTGATAATGGAAACAAAAGGAAGAGTTTTTAAGTATCCCGATAATGTGGATACCGATGTAATTATCCCCGCTCGTTATCTTAATACCTCCGATGCAAAAGAGCTTGCAAAGCACTGTATGGAGGATATTGACAATACATACGTTTCCCGCGTTCAGCAGGGTGATATTATGGTTGCAGGCTGGAACTTCGGTTGCGGCTCCTCACGTGAGCATGCCCCTCTTGTAATAAAGACTTGCGGTACCGGATGTGTTATTGCAAAAAGCTTCGCCCGTATTTTTTACCGTAATGCCATTAATATCGGTATGCCCATTCTCGAATGTGAGCAGGCGGCGGAAGAAATAGCGGACGGTGATGAGGTGAAGGTGGATTTTGATACAGGTATTATTACAGATATAACCACCGGAAAAACATACAAAGCAGAGCCTTTTCCCGCTTTTATACAGAATATAATCCAAAAAGGCGGTTTGCTCAATTCGCTGAAAGAAGGTTAATTTATGCAAAAGAATATTGCAGTTATACGCGGTGACGGTATCGGACCGGAAATTGTCGGCGAAGCGTTAAAGGTGTTGGATAAAATAGCCCTTCTTTACGGACATCGGTTTAATTATACAGATGTGGATATGGGCGGTTGCGCCATTGATAAATGGGGAGATCCGCTTCCTCAGGAAATGCTTGAAAAATGCGTTAATTCCGATAGTGTTCTGTTGGGCGCCGTCGGCGGTCCCAAGTGGAACGATGTGCCCGGAAATATGCGCCCCGAAAAAGGTCTTTTAAGACTCCGCGCAGGAATGGGTGTTTACAGCAATAACCGTCCCGCAAAAATATGGCGCCAGCTTGCAGATGCATCTCCTCTTAAAGAGTCAATTGTAGAAAAAGGAATTGATTTTATTATCGTTCGTGAGCTTATCGGTGGTATATATTTTGGTTCACATAATACCGAAGTTGTCGACGGCGAGAATGTTGCCATTGACGAACTTAAATATTCCGAAGGCGAAATTGAGCGTATTGGAAGAATTGGCTTTGAAACTGCTCAAAAACGCAGTAAAAAGCTTTGTTCGGTAGAAAAGAGTAATGTGCTCGATTCCAGCCGTCTATGGAAAAAGGTTATGCACAGACTTGCAGAAGAATATCCCGATGTTGAGCTTTCCGATATGCTTGTGGATAATTGTGCAATGCAGATCGTAAAGGATCCTTCTCAGTTTGACGTTATTGTAACCGAGAATATGTTTGGCGATATTCTTTCCGATGAAGCTTCTATGATCACAGGCTCTATCGGTATGATACCTTCCTCCAGCCTCGGTGCTACTTCCTGCGGATTATATGAGCCTATCCATGGTTCTGCTCCGGATATTGCGGGAAAAGATATTGCAAACCCTATTGGTACTATTCTTTCGGCGGCTATGATGCTTCGTTTCAGCTTTGATATGGCAGAGGAAGCGGATGCAGTTGAAAACGCAGTCAATAAAGTTTTGGATGCAGGATACCGCACCGGTGATATACTTCCTTCCGAAGGAAAAGAAAAATGTACTCTCGTCGGTTGCCGCGAGATGGGCAGACTTATTATAGAAAATATTTCGAAAGGTTAATAGAATGATACTTTCAGGCGCAGATATCATTGTTCGTACTTTGATCGAGCAAGGGTGTGACATTGTTTTTGGATATCCCGGCGGTCAGGTTATAAACATATACGATTCATTATACAAATATCGCGATGAGCTTAAACACGTGCTCACCGCACACGAGCAGGGCGCGGCACACGCCGCAGACGGATACGCTCGTGCAACCGGAAAAGCTGGCGTTGTAATTGCAACCTCCGGACCGGGTGCTACTAATTTGGTCACCGGAATTGCCACTGCTTATATAGATTCCGTTCCTCTGGTTGCAATTACGGGCAACGTACCCAATTCGGTTATCGGTACCGACGGATTTCAGGAGATAGATATCACGGGTATTACTCTTCCCATTACAAAACACAACTATTTTGTAGGCAGTATCGAAGATCTTGCAGATACCATAAGAGATGCATTCCGTATTGCCACTTCCGGCAGACCCGGCCCTGTACTTATTGATGTTCCCAAGGATGTTCAGATTGCTAAATTTGAATACACCGAGGAGAAAAAAGTTGAAAAAGATGCAAAAACTCCTGCAAAGGATATCCGTATTCAGCAGGCAGCCGAATGTATAAATTCTGCAGAAAAGCCTTTTGTGTACTTCGGCGGCGGTCTTATTGCAGGCGACGCGCAGGAAGAACTTCTTGCACTTGCCGAAACTATTGATGCACCTATCGGATGCTCAATGATGGGCATTTCGGGTGTACCCACAGACCACCCCCGTTTTTTGGGAATGCAGGGTATGCACGGACACTATGCTTGCTCTATGGCAATGCATAACGCAGATTGTATAATTGCACTGGGTGCGAGATTTAACGACCGTGTTACCGGAAACCGTGCTAAATTTGCCAAAAAGGCTAAAATAGTGCATATTGATATCGACGGCGCAGAGCTTGCAAAAACCGTTGAGCCTACCCACGGACTTCGCGGTGACGTAAAACTTACACTGCAAAAGCTTATTCCTCTGCTTAATAAGGTTTCACGTCCCCAGTGGCAGTCTGTTGTATCACAGTTCCGTGCAGATGAAGAAGCGGGGCTTGATAAACGAGAAGGCATGACACCGCGCGCTGTTATTAATACTCTCAATAAACATCTGAAACCCAACACTCCCGTCGCCACAGATGTTGGCCAGCACCAAATGTGGTCAGCGCAGTATCTTAACTTTAAGACTTCCAGAAGATTTATTTCCAGTGGCGGTCTCGGTACCATGGGCTTTGGCTTGGGTGCGGCTATCGGCGCACAAATGGGTACCAAAGAAAGAAGTGTTCTGGTTACCGGTGACGGAAGCTTTGGTATGTGCCTTAACGAAATGGCTACTGCCGTAAGCGAAAATCTTCCCGTAGTTATTCTAATACTTAACAACGGTGTTCTTGGTATGGTTCGTCAATGGCAGACTCTGTTTTTTGATAAACATTATTCCAACACTGTGCTTGACAGAAAGACTGATTTTGTAAAACTTGCAGAAGCCTTTGGTGCAAAGGGCGTGAGAACGTTTACACTTGAAGAACTTGATAACGCACTTACTCAAGCTTTTGAGTCTGACGGTCCTTTCGTTATCGATTGTGCTGTTGATAAAGACGAGTTCGTTCTGCCCATGCTGCCTCCAGGAGGCTCAATGGATGATATTATTGTAAGGATAGGTGACTGATTATGAATAGATTTACCGTTGCGATCCTTGTTAACAACCAGTTTGGTGTTCTTAACCGCGTTACCAGTATGTTCCGTCGCAGACAGTTCAATATAAGCGCGCTTACCGTAAGCGAAACCGAATCTGCAAAGTTTTCCCGTATTACCGTCCTTTCCGAGGGGGACGAGATAAGTAAACAACAGCTTATTAACCAGCTTTATAAACTTCCGGATGTTTGTTCCATTGTTGAGCTCGATCCTGCGGAAACCGTAAGCCGCGAGCTTTTACTTGTTAAAGTGGCAAACGATTCGGAAACAAGAAACGATGTGCGCGCCGCAGTAGATGCCTTTGAAGGTAAAATCGTTGACTATACCCGTGAAACCACAATGATACAGATGGTAGGCGACAGTCACAAGATAGATGCGTTCATCAACCTCCTCCGTGATTTTGAAATCCTTGAGATATGCCGTACAGGCGCGGCTTCTCTTGAACGCGGAGATACTACTATTCGCAGAGTAACAAATTTATAAAAAATACTAATACTTAAAGGGGTATATATCATGAATAGAATTTTTTATCAGCAGGATTGCGATCTTCAGAAACTCAGCGGCAAGACAGTTGCCATCATCGGCTACGGCTCTCAGGGCCATGCTCACGCACTCAACCTTAAGGATAGCGGCGTAAACGTTATAGTTGGTCTTTATACCGGCAGTAAGAGCTGGGCAAAGGCAGAAGCACAGGGCCTTACTGTTATGACCGCAGCAGATGCTGCTAAGGCTGCGGACATCATTATGATCCTTATTAATGACGAAAAGCAGGCAAAACTTTACAAAGAAAGCATCGAACCTAATCTTACCGAAGGCAAAACTCTCGCTTTTGCTCACGGCTTTAACATTCATTTCGGTTGCATCAAGCCTCCCAAGAATGTTAACGTAATTATGGTTGCTCCCAAAGGCCTCGGTCACACTGTAAGAAGCGAGTATCAGGCAGCCAAGGGTGTTACTTGTCTTATCGCTGTTGAGCAGGATGCTACCGGTGACGCTCTTGAAATCGGTCTTGCTTATGCTCTCGGTATCGGCGGCGCACGTGCAGGCGTTCTTGAAACCAACTTCCGTACCGAAACCGAAACCGACCTTTTCGGTGAGCAGGCTGTTCTTTGCGGCGGTGTTTGCGCTCTTATGCAGGCAGGCTTTGAAACTCTTGTTGAGGCAGGTTATGACCCCAGAAATGCTTACTTTGAATGTATCCACGAAATGAAGCTTATCGTTGACCTTATTTATCAGAGC
>JAZSIT010000182.1:0-12722 GCA_045533895.1 Eubacteriales bacterium | reverse complement strand
TCTAATAAGGCATTATATCATTACAAAAAAAGAAAAGCAATAAAAAAGTTAAAAAATCCGTATAAAATACGGATTTTTTAGGCTGTTTTTTCTTGTTTTTTAGTTGTTTTCTTCCTTGAGCATCTTGGGGAAACCCTTGTCAAGAGTGCCGAGCTTGGACTGGAATTCTTCCTCAGTCATTTTAAGAACTTCGATACCGAGAAGGATACCGAAAACCAAGTTGATAGTTGCAAAAACTGCACCTACAATAGGAATAATAGAAAGAATTATTCTAATTATACCTGCCTTGGTCTGGCCCTGCATAAAGCAAGGAACGCCGTAAGGATTAAAAATAATAGCCATAATGCCAAAAAGTGTCTTGTTCATACTATGTATCTCCTATCATAAGATTGTATAATTATTATATATAAGTTTTAACAGTTTGTCAACAATAAATATGTTATTTATTCTTTATTTTATTCCAATATTCCTTTATGGCAAGCTCGGTTTTGTTGTTTCCGTGGACGTAATAGACCTTGTCCTTCAGCCTTTCGGGGAGATATTGCTGTTCCACGTAGCTGCCGGGGTAGGCGTGGGGGTATTTATATCCGCCTCTGCCCAGCTTTGCGGCGCCGGAATAATGGGTGTCCTGCAAATGGGAGGGGATTTCTCCCAAGTTGCCGTTTTCCACGTCCTCCATAGCCGCCCAATATGCTGCGGCAGAGGAATTGGATTTCGGTGCGGTGGCAAGGAGAATGGTCGCCTGCGCAAGGGGAAGACCCGCTTCGGGCAGACCTAATTGCAGGGCGGAATCCACACAGCTTTTAACTATAGTTGCCGCTTGGGGGTACGCCAAACCGATATCCTCGGATGCAATTACCAAAAGCCGTCTGCAGGGGGAGAGCAGGTCACCGCCGGAGAGAAGCCGGGCAAGATAGTGAATAGCCGCGTTTTCGTCACTGCCGCGGATAGACTTCTGGAAGGCGGAAAGTATATCGTAATGCTGGTCTCCGCTTGTGTCAAACCGCAGTCCGCTTCGCTGTGTCAGTGATGCGGCGGTTTCGGAATCCAAAACATCTCCGCAGGCGTAAAAGAGGTTTTCGAGTGCGGTGAGGGATTTTCTCACGTCTCCTCCGCAACCCTGCGCAATAGATAAAAGCACCGTGTCATCGCAGTTTTTGGCGGTATTTGACTGCTCGTTTAAGGCAGCGAATCCCCGCTTTAACACCTTAAGGCATTCCTCGGGGCTTACCGGCTTGAACTCAAAAACCGTGCTTCTGGAAAGAAGGGCGCCGTACAGCGCAAAGTAGGGGTTTTCGGTGGTGGAGCAAATAAGGGTAACTCTGCCGTCCTCCACATATTCAAGTAGCGCCTGCTGTTGACGCTTGTTGAAATACTGAATCTCGTCGATATACAGCAGTATTCCGCCTGAGGAAAACAGCGAATCCGTTTCAGAAAGAATATCCTTCACATCGGACAGCGACGCAGTGGTGGCGTTGACACGGTAAAGCTGTTTGTCCGTCATTCCTGCGGCAATACCCGCAAGTGTGGTCTTTCCCGTGCCGGGCGGGCCGTAGAATATCATCGACGGAAGATGCCCGCTTTCAAGTATGCGGCGCAGTGGCGCGCCCTTTTGTAGTAAATGCTCCTGACCTGCAACATCGTTGAGTGAGGTCGGGCGCAAGGAATCAGCAAGAGGCATAGATGAAACTCCAAACAACAGCGAAAATGAGAAATAAAAAAAGCAGATGGAACGAAGGGCGGAGCGTTTGGATGCAGACCCAAAAACGCAAAATATAATATAGTTTTTGTAAACGTCTTTACTTCGCTAGCTGTAGGTTACTACAGCACGCTCGTAAAGAACGTTTTCTGCATCCAAAAGCTCTGCGTTCATCAGATTTTATATAATTACAGCCGCCACGGCTATTTCGATTTATCGTTCTTTTTTCCCTTAAAGGAGAATTTATTTTCCTGATTATTAAACAATCTCTTTATATTGCTTCTGTGCATAAATATTACAAAAAGACCGATAACAACAGCAAAAATAAGGGAAAAAGGCTCTGCGCCCTTATAGCGGGCATACATTGCGGCGGGATATGCAAAGGCCGCCACAATGGAAGCGAGAGAAACGTATCTTGAAAGTAACAGCACCGCAAACCAGATAACCAGCAGTACTGCGAAAACAACGGGGTCCAGCAGCAGTATCATTGTTGCGGCGGTGAGCACGCCCTTGCCGCCCTTAAATCCGTGCCAGCAGGGGAGAATATGTCCCGCAATACAGAACATACCCGCAATATATCCGCCGGGCACGTTGCCCAGTGCCAGACCGATACCAACAGACAGAATCTGCTTTGCCATATCGCCTGCCAAGGTATATCCTGCGGCGCCCCAGCCGTAAACTCGCTTCATATTGGTGAGTCCTGCGTTGCCGGAGCCGAAGGTGCGGATATCCGCGCCGTATTTCTTTTTACTGACCAGAATAGCGGTGTTAATGCTTCCCAGCAGATAGCCGACAACCATACACACCAAAAACATAAGCATTGCAACCTGCCAAGGCAGATTAACGTAGTTGCCGATATAAATATAGTCTACCAAAAAAATCATTTGTTGCTTTCTCCTTTCTGTTTTACCGTCATCTTAATGGGCGTGCCGGTAAAATCAAAGGCATCGCGCAGGCAGTTTTCCAGATATCTGCGGTATGAGAAATGGAACAGCTCTGCGCTGTTAACAAATACCACAAAGTTGGGCGGGTTTACGCCGGTCTGGGTCATATAATATATCTTCAGTCTTCTGCCCTTATCGGAGGGAGGCTGAACTCTGGTGGTGGCATCGTTAAGCAGATCGTTCAGCACGCCCGTGGTAATACGTCTGCCGCCGTTTGCGTACACTTCGTTTATGAGAGGGAAAAGCTTTTCCACTCTCTGCCCCGTCTTTGCGGATACAAACATTAAAGGAGCGTAGGTCATATAGGAAAGTGCTTCGTAAACCTTGCGGCGGAATGCGTTAACCGAATCGTTGTCTTTTTCGATACTGTCCCACTTATTTATAACTATAATAACCGCTTTTCCGCTTTCATGGGCGATACCTGCAATACGCTCATCCTGTGCGGTAACGCCTTCGTTAGCGTCCACCATCAGCAGGCATACGTCTGCCTTTTCAACCGCCATCTTTGCGCGGAGCACTGAATATTTCTCGATATCATCTTCAATTTTCGCGTTTCTGCGTATACCTGCGGTATCAATGAAGGTGTATTTTCCGTAACTGTTTTCGATATATGTGTCAATAGCATCGCGGGTGGTGCCGGGCATATCGGAAACAATAACTCTTTCCTCTCCTGCAATGCGGTTAACAATAGAGCTTTTGCCTGCGTTGGGCTTACCTATAACGGCAACCTTAATGCCGGGGTCGGTTTCCTCGCCATCCTTATCGTCGGGCAGGTATTCAACCACCTTGTCCAGAATATCGCCGCTTCCCGTTCCGTGTAGAGAGGAGAGAGGGATGGGGTCGTCATCAAAGCCTAATTCGTAAAATTCATAAAATTCGGGAGGGAGTGCACCCACCGTGTCCACCTTGTTAACACAAAGGACAACGGGCTTGCGGCTCTTTTTAAGCATGGTTGCGATATCGCGGTCGTTGGCGGTGACACCTGTCATAAGCTCGCACATAAAAATAATTACGTCTGCGTGGGATATAGCCACCTGCGCCTGCTCGCGCATCATCTTGAGCAGACTGCTGTCTGTACGGGGCTCAATACCGCCGGTGTCGATAAGTGTCATGGTAACACCGTTCCAGGTTATCTCGTGATAAATTCTGTCACGGGTAACGCCGGGGGTATCGTCAACAATGGATATGCGCTTTCCGGTTATTTTGTTAAAAAACGTGGATTTACCCACATTAGGTCTGCCTACGACGGCAACAACACCTTTTGACATAGTTCATATCCGTCCTTTCCGCAAATTATAGGTCTAACTTCCAATGTTTTTTTAACCTGACGCAGTTTAACGTCATCGAGGAACACTTCCTCGTCCGCCTTGAACATATTGGGCGGAAGCAAAAGATAGCTTCCCTTTTCTATTTTTCCTCGTAATTGGTCAATAAGGTCTTTGCCCGTTATAAGACCGCTTACGGTTATATTTTTTCCGAAGAATCTGTTTTCAATTTCATATACCGTGCAGTCAAGGTTAGGGAACTTTTCCTTTGCCTTTTCCACAAGCATACATATAGTGGGGTACGCCGCCTTTCCCGTGGCGATACACACCTTTTCACCGGAGCATTCATCGGAATAATTAAGCTCGTCCAAAAACTCCTCGGTAAGACTTCGTAGCATTCCCACTCCGTTTTCTATCTGGGGATACCCCTCGTAAAAGGCTTCCTCAGGCATATCATAGCCTGCCAGCAGATAAAACTCATCGGATGCAAAGCACTTGCGCACACCGAGTTTTTCTACAGTTTTATCCCCAAAAGTGTTGATAATCTCTATAATTTCCCTTGCACTCTCTCTGTCGTAGGGGGTTAAGGGATACAGCCCGTCTCTGTGGTCGGTAAGTCCTGCAGGCACGCAGGCGAGGGATTCAAGGTTCTCAAGGAACACAAGGTCGTTAAGGCTGCGCTCCAATTCCTTGCCGTCGTTAATGCCGCGGCAAAGCACAAGCTGTGCGTTTATCTGTATGCCCGCATCGTTAAGACGGGGGATGAAGGACAGCACGTCCCCTGCAAAGCGGTTTTTCATCATTTTAACACGCAGTTCGGGGTTGGTGGTGTGAACGGAAATATTCACGGGAGACATGCGCATTTTTATAATACGGTCAATTTCCTTTTCCGTAAGGTTGGTAAGGGTAACGTAATTGCCTTGGAGGAAGGAAAGCCGTTCGTCGTCGTCTTTGAAGTATATAGTTTCGCGCATGCCCTTGGGGTTTTGGTCAATAAAGCAGAAAATACAACCGTTTCGGCAACGGCGTTTATCATCCATAAGATAGGTGCAAAACTCCATACCGGGGTCTTCGTATTCACCTTTGCCCATAAAAAGGCGCAAGATATCCTCCCCTCGCTTTACCTCCAGCGAGAGGGATATTTCCGTGGTATAAAATTGGTAGTCCAGCACGTCGTTTACTTCGTTTCCGTTTACGGAAAGTATAGCATCGCCGGCTTTTATCCCTGCTTTTTCCGCAGGAGAATTGGGCACAATTCCTGTAACAAATACCATTTTTATAATCCTTTAAGATTGTAGCTGTGGGTGTTATCAAACTGTTCGCACCAAAAATCGTCTATAATACTGATTGGCTGATGGACGCAGGGCTTTCAGATGCAGAAAACGTTCTTTACGACCGTGCTGTATAATCCACAGCCGGCGAAGTAAAGACGTTTACAAAAACTATATTATATTTTGCGTTTTTGGTTTCGGGGTCCCCGAGAAACCGCAGGTTTCTTGGGGTGCTTTCTGCATCAAATAGATGCGTTCCAACTTGATTTGAATAAAAAAAGGCGGTTGTAGATAGAACAACAGCCTTTCTTTCGTGGGTAATTTAACTTTCTTATTCTTCTACAGTGAGAACTTCCTTGCCGCCGTAGACTCCGCACTTCTTGCAAACTCTGTGGCTGAGCACGTATTCACCGCACTTGGGGCACTTTGTCATACCGGGGAGGGTGAGCTTCCAGGTAGATGAACGCCTCTTATCTCTGCGAGCTTTAGATGTTTTTCTCTTAGGTACTGCCATTTTAAGACGCCTCCTTAATCAGTTATGTAAAAATTATTTTTATTCTTGTGTTTCCTCGATACTATCGAGATATTCCCGTAATTTTGCAAGTCTGGGGTCGATTTCCTTATTGACGCAGGAGCAAGATGTGTCGTTAAGGTCGGCTCCGCAAAGGGGACACAACCCCTTGCAAGATTCTTTGCACAAAAAACGCACCGGCATTTCCATATAAACCGCTTCGGACACCGCTTCGTCTATATCCACGTCGCCATTCTCGGCGGCAATGATATATTCGTCGTCCTCTTCGGTAAGCTTTTGCGCTACCGGACGGGAAAATTGCGCCTCTATTTTGTGTTCTGTGTTTTTACCGCAACGTCCGCAGACGGCGGAAAAGGACATACATACCCTTCCCTCAAGGAGCATATAGCCGGAAAAATTGGAAAGCTTTCCGGTCGCTTCGTATTCACCGGAGGTAATATCCTCGGTGACCCCTGTCATATCCGCTGTAAAGGAAAAGGGGATATAAGCTTTTTCTCCGCGCAGAAGCGGCAGTATATTGATTTTCATTTGCACAGTACCTTTCATTATATATATATCGGTTTGATTTGTCAACAGTTTTTTTCGAAAAAATCAAGAAATTCCTTGTTTTTTGCTTAAATTTTTTACATAAAACCCTTTATTTTCGCACAGAATACCTACCGAGGTGATTAATAAAATGACAAGCTGTTTCAGAAAAAAGGATATCCGCCGTATTATGCTGGCACATATTCTCGGTCTTACCGCAAGCGCCATAGTCATTTGTATGGTTATGTGCTGCCACAGAAAGAGAACACCGGCAGAAAAGATCAAGAGAGCCTTCAAAGAATTAGAAGAAAAATTTGAGAGTTAAAACGTCGGAATTCGGCGCAGACCCAAAAACGCACATACTAAATGGTTTGTTAACAGTAGGGACGGGCGTCCGATTCGTGGGGTGAATCTTCGACGTTCCGTCTCTAACGGTCTTATCGGTAGAAATCCTTGCAGGATTTCCTGAGAATTAATTTTGTTTGCGTTTTTGTAGACGTTTTTACTCGGGGGGCAGTAGTAATCTACAGCTCCCCACTCCTAAAAACGCCTTCTGCCTCCAAATCCGCCGTTTTTTATTGCGGTTTAATATTACATATTTCAATCAAATCTTCGTCTCTGCCGTTTCTTCCGCCCAGCATGCGCTTTTGCGCCTGCAGGCGGATTTTTTGCTTCCATTTTTCATATCCGTCGTTTTCGGGGCGTATTTTTCCCAAAAACAGGTCGGCGTATGTAAAGGTCGTATTTTTGCCGGTTTTTTGTGCTTTTATCAGACAATAAACCTTGCTTCCCTCGGAAACGAATTTTTCGTCGGTTATCTCGTACCCGTTTTCAAAGAGATATTTCCGCAGCTTCTCGCACCCCGTCATAGGCTGGAGCACAAGGGTATCGGGAGCGACGCGAGAGCCGTTTTTAATAATTTCGGCAATAGTCTCACCGCCCATACCGCATACAAAAGCGCAGGAATATTTTTTTGTTACCTTCTCAAACCCATTGGAAAGGAGGGTGGAAACCTCCACCCCGTATGACAAAATATTATCCTTCGCGTTTTCAAGGGGCCCTGTGCGGATATCCGCCGCCACGGCGCTTTTTGCTTTTCCTGCCAAAAGCAGATATATAGGCAAATAACCGTGGTCGGTGCCGATATCTATAACGGATTCCTCGTATTCTATCATATCCGCGGCGGCTTGAAGCCTTGGAGTCAACTTTGGTAAAATCATAATAAATAATCCAAATCCGGCGTTTTCTTTGTGTTCTTAGTTATATCTGAAGCAGATTCTGTTCAGGCGGGCATACTTTTCCTTGTTTACCATATTCAGAAACTCCCACGTGGCTCTGAACCGCCACTGTCCTTCGGGAACACCGGGCCTGTTCATTCTCGCATCCTCGCCGAACCCCAGCATATCCTGCACGGGAAGTACCGAAAGGAACGAGGGGGAGTGCCAAAGTGTCTGAATAATACTCCAAACCGCAGGTGCGTCGGGACCGCCCTTGCCCCAGTCACCGCCGCCGAAACGGCAGTATTCCAGCGCAAACCGTCTTTCTTCCTCACTTGCAGAGTACAGCCAGCCGAGAAGAGTATCGTTATCATGAGTGCCGGTATACGCCACCGAGTTAACGGGATGGTTGTGGGGCAGGTGGGTGGAATGGTCGGTAGGGTCAAAGCCAAACTGGATTATACGCATACCGCCAAAGCCCGTGTCCTCAAGAAGCTGAATAACGTCCTCACCGAACTCCCCAAGGTCTTCTGCGATAATGTCCGCCTCGGGCACGGATTTTTCAATAGCGTCAAACAGCGGCTTGCCGGGACCCTTTTCCCACTTTCCGTTACGCGCCGTCTCTTCCTTTCCGTCCACCGCCCAATAGGAGGCAAGTCCGCGGAAATGGTCGATACGCACGGTATCATACAGCGCCATGCTGGATTTTATACGCTTGCACCACCAGTCAAACCCGGTGGATGCAATATAGTCCCAATCATATAAAGGATTTCCCCAAAGCTGACCGTCCTCACTGAAATAATCGGGAGGTGCGCCTGCCACCTTGGAAAGGGAAAAATCCTCGTTTATTTGGAAAACCTTGTGGTTCGCCCAAACGTCAGCCGAATCGGAATAAACGTAAATGGGAATATCGCCGATGATCTTTACGCCGATATCGTTTATTTTTGCCTTGGTTCTCGCCCACTGGTCAAAAAACATACATTGGGTAAAGGCGTAAAAGTTTACTCTGTCCTCGTCAGGCAAAGCTTTCTCGGGATAAGCGTCATTTCCCCATTCAAAAAAAGGAGCGTTTTCGTGCTTATCTTTAAGCGCCATAAAGCGGCAGTACGCCTGCACTTGCTCGTCAAGAAGGGGGTAAAAGGACTTCTTTCCCGTCTCCGTAAGACCTGCGTATGCTTTCTCAAGGAGATTTATAATTTTTTCTTGTGCAAATTCATAATCGGTGACGTGCTTACTTCCGTTATATTCACATTCCCGTGCGTCTGCAGGGGTAATATATCCGTCCTCCGCCAGCATATCGGGGGAGATATACAGTATGTTTCCCGCAAAGGCGCTGGGGGACGCATAAGGACACTCGCCGGGGCCCACAGGGTTAAAGGGCAGTACCTGCCAACGGGTAAAGCCCATCTCTTTTATAAAGTGAGCAAAAGCGACCGCCTCTCCGCCGAATTTGCCGATGCCGTATTTTCCCGGCAAGGAGGATATATTAAGCAGAACTCCGCTTTCTCTTTGCATAATAGTGTTTTCCCTCGTTTTCACGCGCATTTTTTGAATTTATTTCCGTAAGTAGTTCTGAACCACGAAATCTCCGGCAGAGTGGTTGCGTAAGGCATTATAAAAGTGCCCTTGTTGGCTGTGCGCACAGCCAAGCCGCCGCGTATCAGATATACGGCGGTAATATCCTGCTTTGTATATTTTTCGGTAATATCATCGGCAGAGATAATAAAGGTGCCGTTTTTGGTAAAAGACGCGGTATATGTCGTCAAGGTTTTTCCGTATACAAGCTTGTATCGGCTTTTTATATATTTCTTTTGCACAAAGGGTATCATCACCGTTATCAGCGCAATAATACCGCCAAGCATGGCGATATCGGCAGAGCGGTAGAGAAATCCCACAACGGCTGTCAAAACACCTGCAACAGCCAGTGCCGCAAGACCTATCTTACGGGCGAGCTGGTAATTTTTAATGCGGAACAGAGAAAAATAACAGTATTCCGCAAACAGCGCAGGGCTTATACGGTAGGTTACAGAGTATTCTTTCATTCTTCCGCAGTTACCTCAAACTTATAGCCGACGCCCCAAACCGTCTTTAATGCCCATTTATCGGACGCGCCCTCCAGCTTTTCGCGCAGGCGTTTAATGTGAACGTCGACAGTGCGGCTGTCGCCCAGATAATCAAAGCCCCAAACTTTATCAAGCAGCTGGTCTCTGGTGAACACGCGGTTGTAATTGGTGGCAAGGAAGTACAACAACTCCAATTCCTTAGGAGGCAGGTCAACCATTTTGCCTTTAATTTTAAGCTCGTATTTCTGGCGGGAGATATCAATGTTTTCAAACCGTATGTTTTCGCCGTCGTTGGAATCGCGGTTAACGTATCTGCGGAGCACCGCTTTTATACGCGCAAAGACTTCCTTCATGTCAAGGGGCTTAACTATAAAATCGTCTGCGCCCAGCTCAAGGCCCAGCACCTTATCTATAGTCTCTCCCTTTGCGGTAATCATTATTATAGGTTTGGAAGAATGCTCACGGATCTCTCTGCAGGTCTGCCAGCCGTCTTTAACGGGCATCATAATATCCAGCAGCACCATGTCCGGCTCGTACATACGGAAGACGTTTATACCTTCCTGGCCGTTGTTTGCGGTGCGTACCTCATAACCCTCTTTTTCCAGATACATACGCAATAGCTCGCATATATTGTTGTCGTCATCAATAACCAGAACTTTTGTCATAGTGTGTTTACCTCCGTTTTTAATTTATTTCTAAACTTTCGTTTATCTCACGCTTGCATTTTACCACACCGTTACGGGTTTGTCAATATAAAGTTATAAATTTTAGTTAAAGTTTTAATAGGTATAATTATGTATCAAAATTTACAACAAAACCACGGCGACTCGATAACCGTAGGGGCGGGGTCTAACGCTTTGCGTTCCCCGCCCGCAAACTGTTCGCACTAACAAAAAAGGAACCCGTATTAAACGGATTCCGTGTTTTTATACTCATACCGATTTTTTAAGATACTTACCGAGGAAGAAACCGCTTATTGCAAAAAGCACGGTGAGAGTTGCAGTCAGTGCCAGAAAAACGAAGTTGTATATCATTGAATACATAGCAAGGGTCTGTCCGGCATGGTCAAAAGATAAGCTTGAAAAAAGCTGTTCTAAAGAAGCGAGGGACGAAACGGCTCTTACTACTGAGAAAAAAGCGGAAACAATAAAGGAAACGAAAGGAATCCACCACAGCCTCGCAAGGGAAGCATTGTTTTTGTTTGCGCGAAAAGCCATAAGAGCATACAGTAAAAAACCGATAAAAGCGAGAAGGTGTGCGGCAATCATAAGTAAAAAAGCAATGCCGTTTGACACCATTACATTTACATTAAGGATGTCGTTGTCTCGGAAAAACGTAATCTGCTTTATCCAACTAATCACCGTATTAAATGCCTGTACGGCGTAAACCCCGGACATCACACACAGAGGAACAGAAACAAGCATATTTGTCTTGCGTAAAAACAAGCCTATAACAAGACATATCAGAGCGGCAGACGTAATAAAAAGCGTAATCAGTTCCACGGGAGTGACGGTATACGACAAATCAAAAAAACGCAATATCATCGGCAAAAAAGCACGTGTCCACAATACAGGCAGACACAGTATAAATCCAACCGCCGCAACGGGAAAGGGCTTCTTTTGTACGGGCGCGTTTACGGTATCCATAGTTGTTCCTCCGTTAATTTATATTTTTGCCGATTTCTTCAAAGCCAGCCCATAAAAGAGGGCGCTTAGGGAAAACAGCAAAAAAGCTATCTCAAGGGTGGAAAATTTTTGCGCTTAGCTCCATGCAATAGTGTTCATCAGGGTTGACATGGGAATGGCGCGAACAAACATAAATTCAAAAACCTGCATCTCATAATATGCAAAGGAAAAAAGAGTGGAAACGGTTGCAAGTCCAAAGGGAATAACAGGTAAAAACCACAGCTTTGTTATTTTTTTGCCAAACTTCTGTGCGTCGAATGTAATTACCGCCATAAGCAAAAATCCAAGACACACCAGCGCGTTGCTGCCAACATCGGCTATAACTCGCCAAAGAGCTTCAAAAGCGCCTGCCGATGCGTGAAAGCCAACGTGAAAAATGTATGTAAGGGACTCCACGCCGTTAACAGCTTCAAACACCGTGCTCGCCAGATAAGACAGCGCCAGCACACACAGAGGTATAAAAACAAGCAAATTATTCTTGCGTATAAACAGCCCAACAACAAGGAAAACCAAAGGAATCGCCGCCCCGAAAAACATAATAACATCCACAGCAGCAACGGCATCGTTGCGGGTTATGGGTAAAAGCAGCAAAATAAGTAAGGCAAAAACAGAAACAGAAAAGGTTATCGCCGCAACGGGAAAGGGTTTCTTTTGTACGGGAGTGTTTACGGTATCCATGGTTTTTCCTCCGTTAATTTATATTTTTGCCGATTTCTTCAAAGCCAATCCGTAAAACAGAGCGCTTAAGGTAAACAGAAGGAAGGTAACTTCGATTGTTGCATCGCTTCGAACATAGTACCAAAGAACGGATGTTGTAATATTGGTGAACGGTACGCCTGAGGTAAGCGTAAACAAAAAACTGTATAAACTTTCGCTCATTGAGATAAGGGAGAGAAATGTGGCAAGCCCAAAGGGGATAATGGGCAGAATCCACAGTTTATTTATCATTGCGCTGTTTTTCCTTGCGGCAAAGGTTATTACAGCCAAAAGGAAAAATCCCAGACACACCAGCCCGTTTTGGCAAACTACATTTGCATGGCTCCACATTTGGGTAAGAAATGCAGAGATATTTGCCTCATAGTGAGGAGCCAAATAAGGAAGAACGCGCACCCAATCAATAATCGCCAACACCGTAATTCCGGCGTACGCCGCTGCCAGCACACACATAGGAATTGTTACCAGCAAGTTGGTTTTACGTAAAAACAGCCCTACAACAAGGCAAATCAAAGGAACTGCCGTTAAGAAACATAATATTATCTGCGCAGGTCTGATTTCAAAATCCTGTGAGGTTACAGGCTGCAGAAACCATATAAACAGCGTGAAAACAGAAACAGAAAAGGTTATCGCCGCAACGGGAAAGGGTTTCTTTTGTACGGGCGCGTTTACGGTATCCATAGTTGTTCCTCCGTTGTTTTTATAGGGGTATTATATATGTAAAAAGAGCAAATGTCAAGAAATGTTACGGTGTTTCGATAACTGTAGGGGAGGGGTTTAACGCTTTGCGTTCCCCTCCCGCAAACT
>JAZSIT010000178.1:0-1762 GCA_045533895.1 Eubacteriales bacterium | reverse complement strand
AGCGTGAACGCGGTCTTTTTCCATTTTGCTTTCTGATTCTTCCAAACGCGCAATAACGTCCTCAAACTTTTTGTTGTCCTCCGCCATAAAGGCTTTGGCACGCTCGATAATATTATCCCCAATTCCCAGCCTTGAAGAAATAGCAAAAGCGTTTGATTTGCCGGGAATACCCGTTATCAATCTGTAAGTGGGGCGGAGTGACTCAACGTCAAACTCGCATGAGGCATTAAGCACCTCGGGAGATTCCAATGCGTATATCTTGAGCTCGCTGTAATGAGTGGTAGCGGCACAAAGACCGCCGCGTTCTCTTATTTCTTCTAATATTGAAATAGCAAGAGCGGCGCCCTCAACAGGGTCCGTGCCTGCACCCAACTCGTCGAAAAGTGTAAGGGAACGGTCATCACAATTGTTGATTATATCAACAATATTTGTCATGTGTGCGGAAAAAGTGGAAAGAGACTGCTCGATGCTCTGTTCATCACCAATGTCGGGAAGCACGCAAGAGAAGAGAGGAACCGTTGTTCCGTCGGCACAGGGAAGCTGTAATCCTGCTTGTGCCATCAATGCCATAAGACCGATAGTCTTCAACGTAACCGTTTTACCGCCGGTGTTGGGACCCGTGATTACCAGTGTTTTCTCCCTGTCACCAAAGGTGACGGAAATAGGCACCACGCTGTCCTTGGGAAGCAGGGGATGACGGGCTTTCAAAAGTGAATACTCACGCTTGTCTGTGGTGATTTTAGGCTCAAAGGAATCTGTAGCGATAGCATAAGATGCTTTTGCAAAAATAACAGCCAGATCGGTAACTGCGCGGTAGTTTTGAGCCAATTGGGAAGAAAATCTCGCCGTTTCATCGGAAAGAGCGCGGAGAATCTTTTCAATTTCCTCCTCTTCGGCAACTTTAAGTTCGCGGAGTCGGTTATTTTGCTCAAGGACTGCAATAGGCTCAACAAACAGTGTTGCGCCGGATGCGGAGGAATCGTGTACCAATCCCTTTACCTCGTTACGATATTCAGCCTTTACGGGAACAACGTATCGTCCGCCGCGCATTGTAACTATATTTTCTTGCAGATATTTGGATTTTTGACCGCTTGTATAAGATGCAAGCAGTTCTCTTACCGCACTCTCACATTTTCTCTGGTCGCGGCGAATGCGGTACAGATTATCGGAAGCGTCGTCTGCAATTAAGTCTTCCGCGATTATTGCGGCAGATATTTTTCTTTCGAGAAAATTGTTTTCTGTAAGGGCAGAAAGATATCTTTCCAAAGCGCCGCTTTCAGAAATATTCCCCGCATATTTAAGCAGTGAAGATACCGATCTTAACAGAGAAGCGATATCCAAAAGCTCACGCGGGGTTAATGCCGCGCCCTTTTCTGCCCGCTCCAGCGAGGGGAGGACATCCTTTGCCCTGCCGAAAGGGGGAGAGGATTTCTTAAGTATCATTTGCTTTGCGTCGCGGGTTTCCGCCTGCATACGGGAAACGATAACTATATCGTCTGTAGGCTGTAAGGAGCTTATAAACTCCTTTGCACCGTCTGTCGCCGCAGAAGCGGAGATTAACGCAAGCACTTTATCAAATTCGAGCAGCTTTGCCGCCCGTTCAAAACCTTTCATTTCAGTTTTATACCTTTCCTTCCAATGTGTGGAAAAAATCAAGGCTTTTAATCTTTTTTTCAAGCCGTGGCAACAGATATTTTTCGGTAATGATACCAATCTCTTTCATCGTGCTGTCATCAGTACGGAATGCATAAAGCTTTGCGCC
>JAZSIT010000087.1:0-3373 GCA_045533895.1 Eubacteriales bacterium | reverse complement strand
TACCTTTTTGCGGTATAAGCGCTGTACGGATTCCTATTGCGCTATGCTAAAAAAGGGAAACGGTTTAGACAGACTTGCAGTTTACGGTTGAGTTTTTTTACAGAAAGGATATAAGAAATGAGTAAAATCGCTGTTGTTTATTGGAGCGGCACGGGCAACACCGAGTCTATGGCTGACGCGGTGCTGGCAGGCGTAAGAGAAAAAGGCGGGGAAGTCACTCTTTTTAACGCCGTTGAGTTTGAAGGCAGTATGATGGATTCCTTTGATGCGGTAGCATTCGGATGCCCCGCAATGGGGGCGGAGGAGCTGGAGGAAACCGAGTTCGCACCTATGTTTGAAGGTTGTATACCATATCTTTCGGGGAAAAAGATATGTCTCTTCGGGTCATACGATTGGGGCGACGGCCAGTGGATGCGCACTTGGGAAGAGACCTGCATTACCGCAGGCGCGGTGCTGTGCCACGCACCCGTAATATGCAACAACTCACCGGACGAGGAAGCTATCAACCAATGCAACGGTCTGGGCGCATCTCTTGTATAAGAAAAGTGGCTGTTGGCGGTCATTACCGTTAACAGCTTTTTCCTTGCTATTTTTAATATGTTGTGGTATACTTACAAAATACATAACGCCTTGAAAGGTATTTAACAAATGAAGAAAATTATTTCGGCACTTTTGCTGCTTGTTTTAATACTTACATTCTGCGCCTGCGATGACGGGGAAACGGTATCGCTTCCCGCAGAGGAATCCTCTGCAGAAATAACCGAATCATCTTCTCTGCCGCAGGTGTCTTTTCCGGATATTTCAGATGATATAAGTGCAGAAATATCCGATATTTCTTTGCCCGAACAAAGTGTTCCGGAGGAATCTCTGCCTGAAATATCCGAGCCCGAGTTCTCCCAACCCGAAGTATCCGAGCCCGAGGAATCTACCCCAGAGGTGTCCGAGCCCGAGGTTTCCCGGCCTGATGAGAACTCCACAGTTGTAACCCCTCCCGTTCCTCCCAAGGGGGAAACCGTCTTTTTGGAAACGGGCTTTGTTTTGTATAATGGTGCGGCATACACCCAGTCATATTTTTCTTCCGCAAACGCGCCTAAATACGCCGCAGTTTACGAAAAATATGCGTCTTTGTTTCCCGATACCCGTATTAACGTTATCATAGCTCCTCTTGCTTCCATAACCATTTTGGATAAATCCGTAAGCTCCAAAATGTCCGATCAAGGCAAGGTACTTGATAAAATGCAGGCGGCGATTACCGGTGACGTAAACTTTGTGAACCTAAAGAATATTTACTTGCAGCACGCAGACGAATATCTTTTCTTCCGCAGCGACCATCATTGGACACAGCGCGGTGCATACTACGCATACTACGAATTCGCCCGTTCTGTCGGACTTATTCCGACTTCTATCGAAGAATTTGAAGTAAAAGTGTTAAAAGAAAAATTCATCGGCACCATGTACGGCTATACCGAGGATGAGCGCGTTAAGTATTATTACGATACCGTTGAAGCATATCTTCCCAACAAGGCATGTACCATGACCATACATAACAAAAACGGTACTACCACCGTGTATGATACCTGCATTGTGGAATCCTTCAAAAGCTATTCTGCCTTTATCGCAGGAGACCATCCATATATGGTTATCAACGTGCCCGAAAACGACCAGAGTAAATCTATTTTGGTCATCAAGGATTCCTACGGCAACGCCTTTGTTCCTTTTCTTACCGAGCATTACGGCAATATTATCGTTATCGACCCCCGCCATACCGATATGAACGTGTATGAGGAACTGGGGGATTACGGACTTGACGATATTGTTTTCCTTGTAAACTCTTCAATGGGTAATACAAGCGCATGGCATAAATATTTCGGCAAATTGATAGATTGACGGTGAAGTGGTCATGAACAGTATGAAAATCGCACTTTTACAGCTTTTGCCCGGTAAAGATATGGGTGAGAATTTGAATATCGGTCTATCCGCTTGCCGAAAAGCAAAATCCCTCGGCGCGGATATTGCGCTGTTTCCCGAAATGTGGAGCGTTGGCTATTCCATCCCCGAGGATATTTCGGAGCTTAAATCAACTGCAGTTTCAGCCGATAGCCAATTTGTCCGTTCCTTTTCCGCCTTGGCAAAAGAACTTGACATGGCAGTGGGAATTACTTTTCTTGAAAGCTACGAACCGCTTCCCCAAAATTCTTTTATCCTGTTTGACCGTTTCGGACATACTGCCTTTGCCTATTCAAAGGTCCATACCTGCGATTTCGGCGACGAAAAGAGACTTTCTTCCGGCGAGGATTTTTTTGTCTCCGACCTTGATACAGCCGTCGGAAAAGTAAAGGTGGGCGGCATGATATGTTATGACCGCGAGTTTCCGGAAAGTGCGCGGGTGCTTATGCTCAAGGGCGCGGAGATAATTCTCGTTCCCAACGCCTGCCCAATGGAGATAAACCGTCTTGCCCAGCTTCGCGCACGGGCATACGAAAACATGGCGGTATTCGCTACTTGTAATTATCCCGCTCCGCATCCGGATTGCAACGGGCATTCCTCTGTCTTTGACGGAGTGGCGTATCTTCCCGAGCTTGACGGCTCTCGGGATACCTGCTTGCTGGAGGCGGGAGAAACGGAAGGAATATATCTGGCAGAGGTGGACCTTGATATGCTGCGTGCTTACCGTGAGAACGAGGTACACGGCAATGCCTACCGCAGACCCGAAAAATACAGTCTGCTCCTTTCCACGGATGTAAAATATCCATTCATCCGCACAGACAAAAAAGGAGATTAAGCTTTTGAATACATATAAACACGTAGTTCAATATTATGAGACGGATAAAATGGGTATAACCCATCATTCCAATTACGTCCGATTTATGGAGGAGGCTCGTGTCAGCTTTCTCGAGAAAATAGGCTGGGGGTACGATAAGCTGGAAAAGGAGGGAGTAATATCTCCCGTAATAAGTATTTCCTGCGATTACAAAAAGCCCACCACCTTTGCCGATGAAATTGAAATAGAGATTTCCGTTGCGCTTCTCACCCGTGTAAAGTTTACCATAAACTACGTTATGCGAGTGGGTGATGATGTGGTGTGTACTGCCCAAAGTTCCCACTGCTTTGTATCTCAAAGCGGCAGACCCATAAGTATACAAAAGCAGTATCCTGAATTTTTCGCTGCATTATCTGCTTTTAATGTAGCTGGCGATGAAGATAGTAAATTGTAGATTGATTGACAACTTTTTAGCCAATGCTATAATAAAATAATCATTTAAGAAAGGAGGCACGTTTTATGGAAAACACAAAAATGAACAAAACAACAGGGAGGATTATTCTCTTTTGAATCCTTCCGAAGGAGGATAAATGTATATAGAAACAAAAAGGC
>JAZSIT010000086.1:0-9476 GCA_045533895.1 Eubacteriales bacterium | reverse complement strand
AAATAAATTCAACCAACGCTGTTGTTCCGAGATTCTGGTTTTGATATTTATAATCTATCGCATAATTCCAAAGGAAAAATTCGTAATTTTCATATTGACGTACCATAACAAAACCAATGAGCGACTCATTACAGAATATATCAAAAGCCAATACATCGGGCTGTTTGCAAGCTGACTCAATCCTTTCTCTTGAAGAAAGTTCCTTTTCTTGCTCGGGCAACACCGAGATTTTCATTGATCGTGATTTTACAAAATTCATATAAATTCACCTATCTCAACCCATTACTAAAAACCCAAGAATAAAACAATTCCTTTTCGGGCTTTGTATAGTCATATTCGATTACCGATAGTGTGTTTTCCAATATATAAAGCGCTTCTTTTAAAACCATTTCCTCGGTTTTTCCGGTTATATCAATTATATGTTCGTTTGGAAGAAGCTGACGTCTCATAACTTTTTCGTTGCATTTCTTCTGTAATTCAAAATCAATCAAACCTCCGTTGGGACGGTTTTTCATTTGCTTTTGGATTTGTTCCAAATCGCTACAAACGAGTTTGAGAGTAATAAACTTATAATTCTTAAAATCTATCGGAATGTCGGCTGTTCGCAAATCGTCCAAATCAGTTACGATGATGTTTTTATATCCTAAGTTGTGAAAACAAAGAGCCATCGCCTTGGTATTTTCATAACAAGTGCGTTCTTCTAATTCGCCGGTCATTTCTTCAACACCATCGCGCGATATGAACTCAGGAACCATATTTTGTTCAAGGATAACAGTTTTATAATAATCCAGCAAACCTTTAGATAAGGTTGTTTTTCCTATTCCACTTGTACCAATAATAAATATAAAGTCTAACATAAATGCACCATTTAAATTGCTATCATTAAGTTTCTTTGATAAGTATAACATAAACAGTGGTAAAACACAACATCGTATTTTTTATTGATGCTCTTTTGATGATGTAGTAAACGGAAAGAAAGCGAACAGAAGGTCACAGATGGGAAAATGATGCCCGATTTGAGCATCAAAGTGGGATTTCGTGGACCGTTGCTCGTGAAAAATGAAAAAGCAAAAACCCGCAAGAATCAAGGATTCATGCGGGTTTTCTGCATGGCAGGGGCAGTAGGACTTGAACCCACGACCAACGGTTTTGGAGACCGCGACTCTACCAACTGAGCTATACCCCTATAAAAAATGGCGATCCGGATGGGGCTCGAACCCACGACCTCCAGCGTGACAGGCTGGCGTTCTAACCAACTGAACTACCGGACCATATTTGCATCGGTAAAACCGACGCACAATAGAATACCATAAACAACGGGATTTGTCAATAGACAAAACACATTTTTTAATTAAAATAAGTCCTTTTCTTCCGGCAAAGTTTTTTCCTCTGCCAGCGCGTTTTTCTTTTCCAGTTTTATTTCCCACTGGATGAGGAATGTCAACGCGGCGCGGAGGAGAATAACAGAGCCGAGTATGAGAATCTCGCTCCATTCGCGGACGATTACGGTACGCAACAGTTCTCCGCCCATTTTGAATTCCAAAGCGAGAGCTATTCCCTCTGCCAACGCCAAACGGATACCGCGTTTTTTACGCAAAATACCCACTACTGTTTTTACAACGGTATACACAAGCACCAAAGCGCCCACGAGCTCGATGAAAATAATACAGTATTCAAGAAAATAAACAAAATATTTTTCGATAATCTCCAGCACTTTATCCACAAAAAAACATCCTTTCAATTAAACTTGATATAATTTTTCCATTTTTTTGAAGCCAATATACAAACAACTACTCCCAACAACGCTTCGCCGCCCCAAGAAAGCACTGTGGGAAGCCAACCAAAGGCTGATGCTGTTAAAGCAATTCCATAAGAAGACGCGGCACTTCCGACGTAGACGGTGGCATTGCATATTCCCGTAACGGTGGCGGCTTTTCCGATGCGCTCAAACCGACGAGGCAAAAAACTGATGAGCATTGAATTTACAGCGTGCATGCATCCGGTGATGAGTGCCGCAAGAACAAGCGCAAACACAGGCGACGATGAATAAAACACAGCAAGCAATATACAAAGCAGGGTGGTTACGCCAAAGAGGAACATGGATTCCGTAATTTCGTTGCGGAATACCCGCCTGAACAGAAATACAGACAGAGAAACGAACAGCATATTTACCAAAGGAATGAATATGTTGAGCAAAATCGCATCTGCAGACTGCATATTAAAGACTTCGGTAAAAAAGGTGGGAAGCCAGGACTGGATACCGTCCTTAAGATAGCCCTGCAACGCAATAGCAACTGTAATAACGATAACGCCGGAAGCCGTAAGTGTTTTGAACAACGCGCCCGAGTTCTTTGCGGGTGCAGACGTATCCGAGCAAGGGGCAGACATTTTCTTAATAAGCACAGGGTATCCTGCAGACCACACAGCCAACACCACAGCGCCCAAAAGGGCAGCGAAGAAAAAGGCAAAGCGCCAATCCGCTATATTTATTCCCACAGGCACGATAACGTATATCAGCATAGTTGCCGCGTGGCAGGAATAGATTACCGCAAGTGTACCCTTGGTATATCCGTCGTCATCATAATAATGAGAGAGGATGCGCACTATAGGCGGCCAGAAAAGTGCTTGCGCAAAGCCGTTTATACCCCACAAAACAGACATAAGAACCACACTGTTTTGAAAAGGGAAAAACAGATTGCAAAGAGCGGTAAGGACCAGACCAAAAGAAATTATTTTGCCGGGATCAAATTTATCGCTTAAAAATCCGCTTATTATCTGACCGAAACCGTACGTAAAAAACAACGCTGTACCAATGACGCCCGCCTCAGTCTTTGAAAACACGCCCACCTGCACCATCTCCGCAATAGACGCGGAAAAGTTAAGACGGGTTATATAGCTCGTAAAATACAGCAGTGAAAGCAACGCACAAAGCAACACCGCCGGAGACAATTTTTTGTTTTGCATGGCAAAAAGATACCTCGGCTAAACACTTATATCGGTTTTCTTTTTTTCTTTGAAATATCTTGCAAACACGGGGATATAGAAAAGTGCCATAAGCAGACAGGCTGCGGCAAATATTGCGGCGAGATAAATATACCAATGCCATATTTCCGTGAATTTGATATCGATAACAAATCTGTATGTAAAGAAGAAATTAGCGGTATCCTCTACACTTATGAGTTTGCCGTTTTCATACACAGCATCGGCAAAGATAGAGTTTAAGTACAGTGATATAAACGCCAGCGCACCCAAGCATCCCAAGGTGGTAAAATAGTGCTTGGGACGGAGCTTTTCCTTTTGAGTATAGTAAATATGGAGACCGAGAATTACCAGCACTGCGTGATATAGGAAGTATTCATAGGGATGGAGGCGTGTAAACGCTTCCGCCGTGGGCACGGTATCGAATATGGAGGGCAGCACCATCGCTATAAAAGCACCTATTGTACAGGTGGGATACATAAACGCATGCAGTATTTCTTTTGCCTTGCCGTCTTTAGCAAAACGGGAGTAAAATATAAACAATATCTGTATTGAACACAAATGCAAGGGAAGATTGTTTGTTTCAATAAAGACAAAGGACTTGGTTCCGTCTGCCGTGGGAACCAGTTTCATTACCGAAAAGGTTTTTACCAATTCTGCCAGCACAGCAGCAATGCAAGCCCATGACATAACCCTTTTGAAGGGCGGCTTGTATTTTCTTAATAAAACAGTGGCGGTTACTATAAAGGTAAAACAAATTGCCAGCCAAATAAAATGCGGTATTGAAAACATTTATCATTTCTCCTTTTTGGGATTTATCTGTGCGAGGATGATTGCAACAAACATTAACGCACATCCGATCATCTCCGGCACGGAAAGATACTGATTAAGCAATACCCAGCCTGCCAGAACAGCAAAGACGGATTCAAGGCTCATAAGCAATGATGCCAAGGCGGGAGGAACGTTTTTTTGACCGATTATCTGCAAGGTGTATCCCACAGCAGAAGAAATGAAACCGGTATAAAGTATTGGAATAAGCGCCGCCTTAAGTGATGCCAAGGTAGGATGCTCAAGTATTAGGGCGGGTATGACGCACAGCGCGCCTGCAGTGATAAATTGTATGCACGCCAGCTTTATTCCGTCCAGCTTGGGTGCGAAATGGTCTACCAGCATTATCTGTACCGAAAAGCACACAGCGCAGGCAAAGACGTATATATCCCCTTTGGCAACCGTAAATTTACCGCTTCCGATACAAAGAAGATATATACCTACAGTGGCAAGTGCCACGCCGATCCACAGCGGAAAGGCAGGCTTTTTGCGAAAAAACATACTGATGATGGGAACGATAATTATATAAAGAGCGGTTATAAATCCCGCTTTTCCCACAGTGGTATGACCGATACCTATCTGTTGCAGCACACTTGCAACGGCAAGCGCTATGCCGCAAAGGATACCGCCCTTCCACAAGGCCTTTGTAACGGCGGTGGTCTTCTTTTTAGTGCCGAACAGGGACTGGACACCGATTATGGGAAGCAGCGCCACGCCGCCCAACAGAAAGCGTGAGGCGGTAAAGGTAAAAGGACCCACGCTACCGCTTCCCTTGCTTTGGGCGACAAAGGCAAGACCCCAAACAACGGAAGCCACCAAAAGAAGCAATATTGATAATGTCTTTTTTACTGTATAGTTCATTGTTGTATCCTGTAAGATTTTATTGATAAAGGTAATTAATTTTTATTTACCTATAGTAAGGTGTCTTTTGCGATTAAACTAATGTTTATTTCATTACACCAATAATTTTATATATTATTTTTGTAATAAAACAAGAAAGTATTGAAAAAAAGGTAAAACTCGGCGTTAAGATTAAAATTCCAATTATTAATCCATTGGATTCAACGGAGATTAATTCCGTAATCAAAAAAGCCAGTAACAAAGTTATTGCTAATAGTATTTGTTGAAACCATATTTTTTTGTAAACAACGTATGATATACAACCATATATTAGCGAATAAATAGGAAGTACTACCAAAACATATATGGAATGTAGATTAAACGAATACAACGTATTTTTTTGAATATATATATCTCCAAAAACATTCGAAAAAACAGTTCCAATTAACATAAGTGTATTTAGTAATATAACAAACCAATGATCACTTAAAAAAAGCAAAAACTTTTTTTTCACAATTATCCCTCCAGGTATTCTATAACTTTATCACAAACGGGTTTACGGTGAGGAATCTTCGAATTTGGTATTACTGTATAGTTCATTGTTGTATCCCGTAAGATTTTATTAATAAATACATTATAGCACAAAGAAAAACAATATTCAACAAAAATGATATCCCAAAACGCAACTAAAAAAGAGCAAACACGCAAGACGGGAAATCTTGTATGTCTGCTCTTTTTCGTGTGAAGTTTTCACCAAGTGAAAGTGTAGTTGACGAGCTTTGCTCGCAGTGAAGTTAAGTTTGCCTACCGCTTCGCCGTAAGGCGAAACTTCACTCACAAAGTGAACTTCACTTGCCCTCAGGCAAACTTAGTTTAGTGCGGTTTTATTCTACCGTTACGACTCCGTCATCGCCAACGGTTATCTTCATTCCGTCCTTGACGTAATTCAGAAACTCATCGCCCAGAGAGTCCACAACGGGCATGGTGATCTTTTCCACCCAAACGTCGGCAAGGATAGCGCCTGCCGCCGCAAGGGAATCTATAGGCTTTGAGAACAGCATACACGCAGGGTTCTTTTCCATAGCGCAAGCGCAGTAGATTACAAGTCCGCCGGTGGTGGAGCCGATAGTCTGGGGCAGACAAAGTGCCTTGCCCAGCATGGATTTACCATGGAGGTCCTTGTTGTTCTGGTCGCCGCACTTAACCTCTTTATCACCGAACTGCAACGCCATCTGGAAGGATGCCAGGGTATTGAAGCCCTCGGTGGTAACAAGCGCCTCTGCCGTTGCACTGCCGGGAACGATAACTCTTCCTTTGAACTGCTTCATTATTTCTTACCTCCTGTAATGGTGTTAAGAATCTCACCGTCGGTATAATATCTTGCGCTGGTATAGGTACGAAGCTTGTTGGAGGATGTCATAACCGGCCTATTCTTACAAAGAGGGTTGGTCATATACATAAGGGGGCAGATATAAGAGGTGATAACACCGGTTGCCTTAAGCCTCGGCGCATATTCGGTCTGCTCAAAGGCTTTAAGTACTCCGGGGGAAGCGGTAAATACGGTAGGAACGGTAACCTTGCTCTTTCCGTTTTGCTTTAAGGCGTTTTCGATATTCACTGTCCACTCCTTAAGCTGTTCGAGAGACAGATGAGGGCAGCCCACAAAGCAAAGCTTGGGAGAAGAGTTGGGGTTTTTCCACATAACGGGATAATTGTTTTTTACCCTCTCCAGCTCGGCGTCGTCAATAACATAAACACGGGCACCCTCGTTAATAAGAGACTTACCCTGCTCCACTGCTTCGGGAGTGAGATTTTCTATATGATAAAGACCGACAGCGCCGTTGGATGCGGTTGCCGCGCCGAAATCCTTAAGATACGCACAAACGGAATCAGTAAGCTCGGTGCCCAGCCATTTATCAAGACCTCTTACAAAGGGAACGTCCTCCATAACCTTCATACCGATAGCAGAGCCGAGAAGCTGGGCTTCAGGCTTTTTGGTGGTCTGAATATCTATTACCCAAGTTGCTTTTCTGCCTTCATCGGTAAGAAGACCGAAGTAAGGCACACAGCCTACGATAGAGCCCATAATATCGATAATACCCGAATTACGGTTACATCTTGCGCCCAGAACCGAGTTGGCATACACTACCGCGGAGGATTCCGCCCAGGAAAGAATATCGCCCTTGCCCGGCTTGTTGCCCACCTCGTCCATATAGCAGGTGCAGGTGAATGCATCATCGTTCATAAGACCAAGCTCTTTAAGCTGTTTTTCATAAAAATCCTGCTTGGTATACATGAAATTATTAAAAACAAGATTCTGCAAAAAGTTTGCGGGTACGTTTTTATCGATAGGTCTGGGATCAACGGAAAACTGCTGCTCAGAAACAACGCCTGCATCGAGAAGCTGCTGCATAAGATCATATACGGGCGACATTACCTTAAGACCGAAGGAGGTAACAAGGTGGTTGTATTTTGAAGTGATGGGAACAAGCTTTTCCGCATCAAAGGCTTCACCGTACATTACCAGAGTTTTCATAACCTTGGCAAGAGTTTCACCCTTTTCGCCATTAAGTATGGCTTGTTGTTCTTGTGTGAGAATCATATATATTTATCTCCTTTACAGCTTTGTTGCAACGTCCCAAGCCTGCCAGATTACTGTGCGCAGGTTGCCGACCTTGCTCGCGTCGCCAACGATATGCACGCCCTTTTGAGCGATAGGCGCGGGATTATAACCGACAGAAAGCACAACGGAATCTGCGGGAATAGTTTCTGTACTGCCGTCCTTGTGCTTGACGGTAACGCCGTTTTCGGTGATTTCCGTAACACCGGTTTCAAGATGTACGGGAACCTTATTTGTCTTGAAGAAATCACGCAGATAGCTTGTGTTTGCAAGGCAGATGCCCTTTGTGGTAATAAGATCATCCTGCATTTCAACGATAGCAGGCTTTTTGCCCTGAAGATACAGATCATAAGCTATTTCACAGCCGGTAAGACCGCCGCCGATAACCACTACCTTCTCCCCTACCGTCTTGTTGCCAAGCAGATAATCTACAGCCTCAACAGCTAACTCTGCGCCGGGAATGGGAATACGCTTTGCCTTTGCGCCGGTGGCAACGATAATTTCGTCCGCCTTGAGAGAAGCGATATCGGTTATTTCTGTATTAAGCTTTATTTCTATAGGATATTTGGTAAGCTCACGTCTGTACCAAGCGATAAGCGCTTTGTCCTTTTCCTTGAAAGAAGGTGCCGCCGCCGCGATGAACACGCCGCCAAGCTCGCCGGATTTTTCGTAAAGAGTTACCTTATGTCCGCGCTTTGCGCAAACGAGAGCAGACTCCATACCGCCGATACCGCCGCCGATTACGGCAATATTCTTTTGCTTCTTGGCAGGCTTTATGTTATACTTCTTGCTCTGCATGGTTTCGGGATTAAGGGCACAGCGTGCAAGACCCATAGTGTCGGTAAGATCCTGTGTGTTTGCGTGTCCCTTGGAGGAGGAGAAGTTAAAGCAGCCTGCGTGGCAGCAGATACAAGGCTTGATATCCTCAAGTCTATCGTCAATAAGCTTGGTTATCCACTGCGGGTCTACAAGGAACTGACGGGCAACGCCCATTGCGTCGATTCTGCCGTCTGCAATCGCCTTTGCGCCGACCTCCGGCTCCATTCTGCCTGCACAGACAACGGGAATATCCACAAACTGCTTGATATGAGCAACATCGTCAAGGTTGCAGTTCTGAGGCATATACATAGGGGGATGTGCCCAATACCAGCTATCATAAGTGCCGTTATCCGCATTTAACATATCATAGCCTGCGTCCTGCAGATACTTTGCAGCACGTTCGCTTTCCGCCATATTTCTGCCCACCTCGGTATATTCCTCACCGGGTATGGCGCCTTCACAAAAGCCTTTAAGTTTAGATTCAACCGAATAACGGAGAGAAACGGGATAATCCTCGCCGCAGGCTTCTTTAATAGCACGTACTACTTCTACTGCAAAGCGATAGCGGTTTTCAAAGGATCCGCCGTATTCGTCGGTACGTTTATTAAAGAATTCAATAGAAAACTGGTCCAGCAGGTATCCCTCGTGTACAGCGTGAACCTCAACACCGTCAACGCCTGCGTCCTTGCACAGCTTTGCGGTTTTTGCAAATGCTTCGATAATCTCGTGTATCTGCTCCACAGTCATCTCGGGGCACTCAATATCATGCGCCCAACGAGAGGGCTGAGGAGAGGGAGAAGCCAGCTCGTGAGAAGTGTCAAGAACAGGCTTTATTAAAGCGCGGGTGAATTTATTTTTGTGGAGAGGAGCCACCAGCTCGGTTATCGCCCAAGAACGTCCCATACCTGCGGTAAGCTGAACAAACAGCTTTGCACCGGTCTTATGTATCTCGTCCATATAATCCTTAAGCTCATTGAACATCTTGGGGTTTTGCCACAGCCATTTTCCCCAAAAAGTATCGCGCAGAGGGGCGATTCCGGGAATGATGAGACCTACGTTGTTATTGGCACGCTCAAGAAACAGCTTTGCCGCCTCTTTGTCAAAGTGGCATCCGCCAAGCTCAAACCAACCGAACAGAGAAGTACCGCCCATAGGGCACATGACTATTCTGTTTTTGATTTCTACGTTTCCTATCTTCCAGGGAGTAAATAACGCTTCGTATTTTGCATCCATGTTTATAGCTCTCCTTTTTGTTTTATCTTATTAATTATATTAAAAAAACATTATTCTGTCAAGCGGATGTTGAATGCGTAACCTACAGTACAACAAAAAAATAACGGACACCGCAAAAACGGTATCCGTTATTTTGGCACGCCATAAGGGATTCGAA
>JAZSIT010000109.1:0-4160 GCA_045533895.1 Eubacteriales bacterium | reverse complement strand
TTTTTAGGCGGGAGGAACAGCAGATGATGACAAGAATCAACCGAGACGTACAAAAACGGATGCAGCAGCTTGATTTTGCTATATGGGAAACGGCTTTGTATCTGGACGGACACCCCGAAAATACCCAAGCGCTTAATTACTACAAAAAGCTTATTTCCATGCGTGATGAAGCCAAAAAAGAATATTGTGCCCACGTGGGTCCTGCTACCCACCGTGACGTAAAGGGCGACCGTTGGACTTGGGTCGACGAGCCCTGGCCCTGGCAGAACGAGGTGTAAAATATGTGGATATATGAGAAAAAACTGCAGTACCCCGTAAACATCAAGACCCCCAACCCCGCCCTGGCAAAGCTGATAATGACACAGCTTGGCGGCCCTGACGGAGAGATGGGCGCGTCTACACGCTACCTTTTCCAGCGTTATAGCATGCCCTACAGCGAGGTGGTGGGAATACTCACTGACGTGGGAACGGAGGAGCTGGCGCATCAAGAAATAGTTTCGGCGATAATTCACCAGCTTACACGAAACCTCACGCCCGAACAGATTAAGGAAGGCGGATTTGCGCCCTATTTCGTGGACCACACCACGGGCATCTACCCCGTTTCCGCCAGCGGCGAGCCTTTCACCGCGGCGTACACCCAGTCCACCGGCGACCCCATTGCCGACCTTTCGGAAGACCTTGCCGCCGAGCAAAAGGCGCGGCTGACCTACGATAACATCCTGCGCTTCTGCGACGACCGCGACGTTGCCGACCCTATCCGCTTCCTTCGCGAGCGTGAAGTAGTACACTTCCAGCGCTTCGGTGACGGTATGCGTATCGTTCAGGACGCACTGGATTACAAAAACTTTTACGCTTATAACCCGAGTTTTGATAAACGCTAAAACGGCATAACAAAAGGGAGCTTTTTGAAAAAAGCTCCCTTTTAATCCCTCAAAAACTTTTTATCTGTTTGAATGATCCCAATTCGTCAACACAATATCATAATTAGCAATATGATACCAAAAGAAAAGAAAATCGAGGGGACTCCATAAGCATCGCTTTTCTTTATTCGGTGCCAATAAATGTGCTTTGGTGTCATTTTTTTACGGTAAGCGTTTTGGTATGAACAATAAATATGCTTCCACTTACATTTGTATCCAACGAATGACCAGATAGAAAAGATAAAGAAAGCGGCGCAAAAAATGCAACCCGCTTGTTCTGCCCAAATCGCACTACACGCAATCGTGGCAACAATCCAGCCATATCGATGAAAATAAGCCAATAAATATATCATATCGTTGGAGTCATTCGATTTGCTCATTACTATATTACCCTTTCCTCGTTTACCAAATTTATTATACCACAAAACCCCTTACATTTCAACAACTTTCGTCCATCTGTTTGAATCAGTAACTTCGGTGACGGTATGCGTATCGTTCAGGACGCACTGGACTACAAAAACTTTTACGCTTATAACCCTGCGTTTGACAAGAAATAAAAAATCATTTTAATACAAAAAGGGCTGAAATTTCAGCCCTTTTTTATTACGTATTTGATTGACGCATCTTATTGATATTGCGTTTATTAAGCATATACATTATTACGCCTACTACTATCGAGGCCGCAACGACGGCGCCGATGATTATAAGGGTAAGATGCTTCAGGGTAAGTCCTTTATAATTTCTCACCCCGGTAGTAACGTACTCGATTACCTCCAAACGCTGTATTGCGTTGTTTGTGGTTGCAAGCTCATCGGGAATAATTACATCGTCAGTTTTTTCACCGGGAACGTTTATTCCGATAACGTAAACCGTATCCTTATCAACAGACGCGAGGAAGAAGTGTGCCACACCCTTATTATCAACAGCAACTGCCTGCAAGCGGGTAAAGCTGCCATCGGATTCCTGCTGGTACAGGAAGGCGTTGCCATTTACCGTCACGGCTGCGGGAAGCTGTATCAAAACCTCGGTATTAATAACTGCGGTACGGAGGAATGACAGAGTATAACAGCTGTCGGTTCCTATTTTTTCGCAAATATCTTTATCGGAGGGAATGACGGTATAAGAAAAGGTGTATTCGCCGGACAGCTTATCTTTATCCAGCCCAGAATAATCATTTTTCCAGGAGGAGCCGTTGGAGGTAACTATCGTTACGTTTATATCTCTGCCTGCCAGATCGGAAACAAATTCCTTCGAAACGTCCTCTTCGTTTTTGACGTTTATTGTAACCGATATCTTCTCATCGGTCTTATGCGTGCTTTGAAGCTGGTTTATGTCCTTCAAAGCGTCCTTTACAGCCTCGGTTGCGGTGTCCCATCCGTCCTTGTTATCAACTGTAACGGATATTTCGGTTTTTAAGGTGCTTTCTTTGCTCTCGGTACCGAAGGTCTGTTCTGTTTTTGTGATAACGGTGGAATTTTCGTCCGTGCGGACGGTTGTCTGCTGTTGAACCACAGATCCGTCGTCGTTTTCCTGAACCTTGGTTGACGTAACCGTCTTAGGCGGTTCGCTATTGGAAATATGACCGAAGGAACCGAAGTTTTCATTATCCTCCGAGATGCCGCGGTCAATATCCTCTTTTGCGTTTCCGTTGTAATATACGGTGGAAAGAGTATCGCAATTCTTGAAGGCGTACTCCTCAACCTCTTTTACAGTTTCCGCCAAAACTACGGACTCCAGCATTTCGCATCCGTAAAAGGTCCATTCGGGAATGGTATCAATACGTGCGTTTACGGTTACTGAAACTAACGACGTGCAGTAGGAGAACGAGGAGGATCCCCAATTAGTAACGTTGGGCGGTATGATGACCGACACCAAGGATTCGCAACGATAAAAGGCTTGGTAACCTATTCGGCTTACGCCGTAGGGGATAGTAAGGGCATCCAGCTTCAAACAGCTGTGGAACGCACCGTTACCGATGGAGGTGACACCTTTCCCCATATCCAAAAGCACAAGATTCTCACATTCGGAAAAGGCGTATGCGCCGATACTGCGGACAGAATCGGGTAAAACCACGGATTTGAGATTAACGCATCCGCGAAACGCCAGCGTTCCTATTGACGTTATTCCGTCTGCGAAGGAAATACGGGTGATTTCATCACGAAACTCGTGCCAAGGCGCGGGAGAATCGTCGGAATACTTGTCCATATCCCCTTTTCCGCTAATGATAAGGGTTCCTGCAGAGAACACCCAAGAAAGGTTTTCACCGCATTCACCGCCCTCCGCATAAGCGGGAAGAGGCAACGACCAAAAAACAATGCCGATTAGCAAGATGGCAAAAAACCGTTGTAAGTAATTATTATGTATTTTATTCATGGTTATGCCTCCATCTACGGCAGTTCTTACAAAATATTATTAGTATGTTAACTTATTTGTATCGCTGGAAACGACATTAATCGGGGTTAACTTGTTTTCACTTTTTCTTATAATCATTAACGTCAAAACTCCCACGATAATCATAAGAATGCAATGAAATTGAGTTGAAGCGAGACCGATAATGATTTTCTCATTATTGTGTAAAAACTCAAGAAAGAATCTCGATGCCCCATAGAAAATTAGAATAATCGGAACGTTTTTCCCATCCGGAATAAATTTATTCTTCCTTTCTCTCGCAAAAATAAAAACAAGAATAGCTATGGCTACCAACGACTCCAAAAGCTGGATGGGAAAAACGTTTCCCGATGTCTTTACATTGTATATGCCCCACTCAAAGGGATATCCACGGCAACAGCCCGCAAAAGTACAAGCAATGCGCGCGCCGGCAAACATTATGATGGGAGGAACCATCATAACATCCCACATCACCTTATATGACCTTCTAAACACCTTTGCTAAAACAAAGCCCAAAAGAGGAACAAAAACAAAAGCGACAACAGCGTTTTGTTTCCCTGTGTCAACAAATCCGTTTTCAACATAGATGATAGCGTTAGCTAATGGTCCCGCTAAATATCTTTCAATTAAAACCGAAAGTATAACAACGATTATTCCGGCTTTCAGTTTAAAGCCATGCAGAATTCCCAATATAATAGAACCATAAAACGATATACTGTTTATCGTGTTATATGCATCTATCCGTAATCCTGCTTCATCAATAGCAATTATCAAATCGTTAATAAATCTCATTGTATTTAACCATTGGTGATTCCCGCTCCGTAACGGAGCGGGAATTTACACTTAATTCTT
>JAZSIT010000059.1:0-19118 GCA_045533895.1 Eubacteriales bacterium | reverse complement strand
TTATACCTTTCCTTCCAATGTGTGGAAAAAATCAAGGCTTTTAATCTTTTTTTCAAGCCGTGGCAACAGATATTTTTCGGTAATGATACCAATCTCTTTCATCGTGCTGTCATCAGTACGGAATGCATAAAGCTTTGCGCCTTGTGCAAAAGCGATGTGACGAAGCGCCTTGTAGCATCCGTCTGAAATAGGCTGCCATTCCAAAGGATTTCCGCCTTCTTCGGCGGCACAAGCGGAACAGCATACAGCACCTTCTGACAAGTCAAAGCTGCGATTGTTTACGCAGTCCAGCGGCTCACCACAAAACTGACAGTACTCAAGCTCAGGCAGGAATCCGCAAAGAACTGCAAGCCGAAATTCAAATATAGCCTTTTGCTGTGAAACGGGCAACACGTTTTTACCGCAGATAAACAAAGTGTTCAGCAGGAAAGACAACAGCACCTTTCCGTCCTCGCCTTCGGTGGTTACAGCCGCAACAGTCTCACAGGCGTAAGTTGCAAAGGCGAAGGTCTCAATATCCTCGCGCAGAGTGTAAAAATCGTTATTCAGCTCTGCCTCCAAAAGAGTAAAATATCCGTTTTTATTGTAAAGGAGCAAATTGGAATATGCGAAAAGCTGGGTGGATTTCAGATATCCGGCACTTATTTTCCGTGCGTTTTTTGCATTTACGGTAATTACGCCGTTATACTCGGTAAGCACTGTAAGCAACTTGCCCTGCTCGCCGTGGGATTGCTCCTTGATCACTATTCCGTTAACGTGGAACTGTGAGTTATTCTTCATTGTTGTACCCGAAGTTGTTCAATTGTGCGCGGCTGTCGCGCCAGTTTTCTTTTATCTTTACCCAAAGATCGAGGTATACCTTTGCGCCGAAAAGCTCTTCTGCGTCTTCTCTGGCATAAGTGCCTATCTTCTTCAGCATCTCGCCGTTCTTGCCGATGATAATACCTTTATGAGACTCACGCTCGCAGAATATTTCGGCACGCACGCGGATAACATCATCCTCATCTTTAAGCTCTTCAATAACCACAGCAACGCCGTGAGGAATCTCATCGGAAAGCAGACGAAGTGCTTTTTCGCGGATTATCTCTGCAAATATCTGCTTTTCGGGCTGATCGGTCATAACGTCGTCGGGGAAGAAGTGGGGAGATTCAACAAGATATTTGCGAAGTTCCTTGAGCACTATCTCCGTACCGTCTTTTTTGAGGGCAGACAGAGGAATTACACAATCAAAATCATATTCGTTGGCAATATCACCGATATATTCGGCAAGTCTGCCTTTATCGCAGGTGTCAACCTTATTGATAATAAGAAACAGTACATTGTCGCCGGAGGAATATTTTTTAAGTGCATCGCGCTCTGCGGAGGTCAGCTTTTTTCCCGCTTCGGTAACAAACATTATTACGTCAGCACCTTCAGACGCACTGCCGACAGATTTCATCATATATTCGCCCAGCAGGGTTTTGGGGCGGTGAAGACCGGGAGTATCAATAAATACAAACTGGTCCTCTCCCTCGGTGAGTATACCCGTAATATTGTTACGGGTAGTTTGGGGTTTTGCGCTTACTATTGCTATTTTTTCACCAAGCAAAGCGTTAAGCAGGGTGGATTTTCCTGCGTTGGGCTTGCCGGTTATCATTACAAATAAACTTTTGGTCATCTTTTTATATTTAACCTTTCAAGAATTTCTTTTTGTTTTTGTTCCATTTCGTTTCTTTCTTTCTCAGTTTCGTGGTCATAGCCGAGGAGATGCAAAGCGGAATGACAGCACAGAAAGCAAAGCTCTCTTTTTAAGGAGTGACCGTACTCCTCTGCCTGAGAAACCGCCTTTTCATAGGAAATAATTATATCGCCCAGCATAACGGTGGTGTCGGGCGTGTCAAAATCCATCATAGGGAAAGACAACACGTCCGTTTCCCGGTCAATATCGCGGTATTCGCGGTTTATCTCGCGGATATATTCGTTATCGCATATTGTAAGGTTCACTTCGAATTTATGATTGGGATAAGCTTCAGCCACCGTTTCTCGAATAACCTTTTTCATTTGCTTCAGCGTATATTCGGTTACGGGAGCGTCGCACAGGTTTTCTGTATAAACTTTAAGCATTTGGCTTTCTCCTGTAGGTTCTGGTTTCGCTTTGGGGCTCTTTGCGGTTCTTTTCGTATGCAAGGATTATCTTTTGTACCAACGGATGACGGACAACGTCTTTGTGAGTAAACTTAAAAATATCTATTCCTTCGATACCGTCAAGTATTTCCACTGCTTCCACCAAACCGCTTGCTTTAATGAATGGCAGATCTATCTGGGTAACGTCGCCGGTGATGATGGCTTTGGAATTGTTGCCCAGACGGGTTAAAAACATCTTCATTTGCTCGGGAGTGGTGTTCTGCGCTTCATCAAGAATAATAAAAGCATCGTCAAGAGTACGTCCTCTCATGTAAGCAAGAGGGGCTATCTCAATAACGTTTTTCTCAAGATGTCTGTTAAAGCTTTCACCGCCCAGCATTTCTCCCAAAGCGTCATACAAAGGGCGAAGGTAAGGGTCTATTTTGCTTTGCAGGTCGCCGGGAAGAAATCCCAGTTTTTCTCCCGCTTCAACGGCAGGGCGGGTGAGGATTATACGTGATATCTGCTTTTGCTTTAACGCGGTAACAGCCATAGCAACCGCAAGGAAGGTTTTACCCGTTCCCGCAGGGCCGATACCGAAAACAATTGTATTCTTTTTTATACTGTCAACATATTTTTGCTGTCCGACAGTTTTTGCCTTAATAGGCTTGCCTTTATTGGTGAGGCAGATGCAATCTGTATATAAAGCGGAAAGCTCGGACTGCCTGTCCTCTCTTACCATAGAGATAATATAGTTGATGGTATTTTCGTCGATAGTATCCGAAACTGCGCTGACCTTGCTTAACTGAATTATACATTCACATGCCTGCGCCACATCGGTAGGGTTATCGCCCGCTACCTTCAGACCCCCCTCACGGCTGGAAACGATCACACCGAATTCGTTTTCTATTTTTTCCGTGTTGGTGTCAAGGGTGCCAAACAGCTTTAACACAAAATCAATGCTCAATTCGCTTAAAATCTTCTCAAACATTTCACATCACCTCAAATATATAATAACATATTAATTTGATTTTGTACATAGTTTTTTAATATTGTCATTGACGAAAAGAAAGGAAAGTGGTATACTGTATACAATATTATTTCCCTTTTTTAGGAGGAACGACACAATGCGTAAAATTATTGCATTAATTCTCGCAGCACTTACCCTTTGCGTTCTCTTGGCTTCCTGTAACGATCCGGCTGACAACACGTCGAAATCCGACGTTTCCGTGTCCGAGGAAAGAGAACTTTTCGCTAACTTGCCTGATGTTAATTACGGCGGCAAAACCTTTACTATCTACGTTGAGGGCGATACTCTTGAAAGATATAAGTCTATCGAGATAATGCCCCTGGAAAGCGCACCCGAGCTTATTACTTCTGCTGTGCTTGAGCGTAATGCTCTGGTTGAGAAGCACTTCGGCGTAGAAATCAAAGAGATCCGTACTGCAACTTCTACCGAAATGGTAACCAATATCGAAACGGAAATTGCTACCGGCGGCTCTACTTATGATGCTGTTATGGCATATCTTCCCAACGCAGGCGCTCTTGCGGCAGGCGGCGCACTTTATGATCTTGCTGAGTTTGACGCGCTTCACCTTGATGAATCTTATTGGGATACTACCGCAGTAGAAAGCCTTTCTGTTGTCGGCAAGAATTTCTTTGTGGTCGGCGATATGAACCTTCTTGCTTACGATTGCACTCATTGTATCGTTTTCAACAAGGATGTTGTTGCTGAAAACAACCTTGATAATCCTTATGACTTGGTTTACGACGGCGAGTGGACCATGGATAAGCTTCTTGAAATGGCAAAGGTCGTAACAGTTGAAGATGGCGACGGCGACTGGGATCTTGACGATACCTGGGGCTTCCTTATCAACAATAACTACGCAACCTCTCTGTACTTCGGCGCAGGTGAAACTCTTACTACTAAAAATGTTGACGATATCCCCATAATCGCCGTTAAGGGCGACAGAGCTGCCACCGTATTCAACAAGATTTTCAATATTTGTAACGACGATAAGGTTGCTCTTATTGAGGATTACGTTAACAACTATGACGATGTTTATACCAAGGCATCCGAAGCAATCGCATCCAAGAAGGCGCTGTTCCGCTCCATGGCAGTTGTTGATATTCAGGAGCTCGGCAATTACGAATGTAACTTTGGTATTATTCCTACTCCCAAGTTTAACGAAGAGCAGGATGAATATTATTCCTATGTTTCTGTTATCTACGCTTCCAGCGCTACTATTCCCATCACCGCAACCGATCCTGAAATGAGCGCAGTGATTATTGACGCTATGTGTCAGGCTTCCACCAATACTGTAAAGACAAATTACTATGATAAGATGCTCTCTTACAGAAAACTTCAGGACGACGACGGCGTAGCGATGTTGGATATGATATTTGACAACCGTGTATTTGACCTTGCGGCAGTTTATAACTGGGGAGCAGCCAATATGTGGGATACAAATGCTCTTACTACCTTTATGAACACTGTTGCCTTCAGCGGCTCCAATACTTTTGCTTCTTCTTTCGAAAGCATTTCCGGAACTACTCAGAGCGCTATCGATGAATTTGTAGATTCGCTTAAATAATTAAAAACTTAAAGTGCGTGCAAAAAGCGCGCACTTTCTTTTAATAGGAGCAAATAATGGCAGATAAATATACTATTTCATCTTTATTTAAATTTATTAAAAAAAGCGTGGGGCCTTTTCACGCTGTGGCAGAGGTAAAGAATACTCTTATTGAAAACGGATATACCGAACTTCAGGAATGTGATGATTGGGTATTAGAGCATGGCGGCAGATATTTCGTTACTCGTAACCTTTCTTCACTTATAGCGTTCCGCGTGCCTGAGGATAACTTTAACGGTTTTATGATGGTGGCAAGCCACAGCGATTCTCCCTCCTTCAAGATAAAAGAGCAGGCAGAAATGAATTCGCCCGAATACATCCGAATAAATACCGAGCGTTACGGCGGAATGCTGTGTGCTACATGGCTGGACAGACCTCTTTCCGTTGCAGGAAAAGTTATGGTAAAGGACGGAGATAAGATACGTTCTGTTTTGTATTCCTCAGAAAAACCTATGGTGCTTATTCCCAATGTGGCAATTCACATGAATCGTGCCGCAAATTCCGGCTTTGAATATAAAGCCAATGTGGATATGGTACCTTTGTGGGGTGCAGGTCCGGAATGCGGTACTATCCGTCAAGCAGTAGCCGACCAGCTTAACCTTTCTGCGGATGATATTATAAGCACAGATCTGTTTTTGGTAAATCCTGCGGACGGCGTTCAGTGGGGAGCAAAGGACGAATTTATTTCCTGCCCAAGACTGGATGACCTTGAATGTGTTTTTGCGTCTATGCAGGGGTTTATGGCGTCAGAAGAACATTCTGCAGTTCCTGTACTCGCTGTTTTGGATAACGAGGAGGTTGGAAGTTCCACAAAACAGGGCGCAGACTCTACTTTTGTTGATGACGTAATAACCCGTATCTGTGAGTGCTTCGATATTTCGCGCGGTAAAAAGACATCCTTGCTGGCAAACAGCTTTATGGTTTCGGCAGACAATGCTCATGCCGTTCACCCCAACCATCCCGAATATTCGGATCCCACCTCCAAGGTGTATATGAATAGTGGCGTGGTAATTAAATATAACGCAAACCAAAAATATACTACCGATTCGGTTTCCGATGCAGTGTTTACCCGTATTTGTGCTTCTGCAGGTGTGCCTGTTCAAAGATATACTAACCGTGCGGATATGATGGGCGGTTCAACATTGGGAAATATTTCGACCTCTCATCTTTCGGTCAATTCCATAGATATCGGTCTTGCACAGCTTGCAATGCACTCTTCTTATGAGACGGCGGGCAGTGACGATATTACATTCATGATAAACGCTCTTACAGCCTTTTATTCTTCGTCTGTGCGGCGCATATCTGACGGTGAATACGAAATTAAATGAAAAATCAAGGGACAGTTTACTGTCTCTTTTTTTGACAAAATAAATAAATTTTCTGTTTTTGTATGGAAAAATTTATATTTATGTGTTAAAATAGCTTTTGGTGATTTGTATGAGAGCAAAATACTTTGCCATGACAGAACATAAATTAGATTATGCCGGAATAAGTGAATGTGCCGCTATACTTAAAAACGGCGGCATTGCTGTTTTTCCTACAGAAACTGTTTACGGTGTGGGCGCAAATGTTTTTGATTCCAAAGGGATTGATCGATTATATGAAGCAAAATGCCGTCCCAGAGAAAAGGCGTTGCTTTGCCATCTGGTTTCTGTAGCGCAAGCGGAGGAAATCGGTTATATAGACGACACTGCACGGGCGTTGATAAAGGCATTTACACCGGGTCCCCTTACCGTAATAGTTAAAAAGAAACCGTGTATAGGAGATAACGTTACCTCCGGCATGGATACTGTGGGGCTTCGCTTTCCGTCAAATAACGTTTTTTTGGAATTGGGAAACAAATGCGGATTCCCCGTTGCAGCAACAAGCGCCAATATCTCGGGTGATATCAGCCCGGTGGATGCGAAAGCTGCCATAGCTTCTCTCGGCGACAGGGTAGACATTATTCTTGATTCAGGGCTTACACCTGTCGGAGTTCCTTCAACAATTATTTCTCTTGCCGGCAACCGCCCGCAAATTTTGCGTAATGGCGCGGTTACCGAAGAAATGATAAAAGAGGTGATCGGTAAATGGTGATCGGATTATGTGGAAGAATGGGCACAGGAAAGTCCGAGGCGCTTAAAATTTTTTCCGAATTTGGGCTTAATGTAATCGATTGTGATGATGTTTCTCGCATTGTGTGCGCGCCGGGAAAACCGTGTCTTGCTGAACTATGTGTGGCATTCGGCAAGGATATTCTTCTTCCAGACGGTACGTTGAATAGACCTGCGCTTGCTGAAAAATGTTTTTCTTCTGCCGAAAAGACAAGGGCGTTAAACGCTATTACACACCGTCACGTTATAGATTATATCAGAAACTGGGTAAAAAGCTGTAATGGTGATTGTGTTGTTGCGGCACCTCTTTTGTTTGAAAGCGGATTTGACCGCGAGTGCGATGTCACTCTTGCTCTTATTGCCGAATTTGACGTACTCTGCAGCCGCATGTCGGGCAGATTTTCCGAGCAGGATTTCAAAGCAAGAGTTTCAAAACAGTATGCGGACAAGTTTTTAATCAAAAACTGCGATTACGTTATCGAAAACAGCGGAACTATAGAACAGCTTCGTAAAAAGATAGAACTGTTTTTACTGTGTATCGGTAAATACTGCGGAATAGAATAAATAATTAATCAAATTATATTAGAGCGAGGAATAATAAAATGGACAAAACACTTTCACAAAAACTTTTGTATAAACCTCTTAACGTCTGGCTTAACGAAGATGTAAAAGCAAATGCGGATAAATATTGTGTCGGTTACCGCAATTTTATTGATTCTGCCAAGACCGAGCGCGAGGCGGTTGATTATGCAGTCGCCGCCGCCCAAAAACAAGGCTTTGTTCCTTTTGAGAGAAATAAAAAGTATAGTCCCGGTGACCGTGTATATTATGTAAACCGCGGAAAAGGCATTTATCTTGCCGTTATAGGCAAAGAAAAAATGCAGTCCGGCGTACGTATGATAATTGCTCATACAGATTGCCCCCGTCTTGATCTTAAGCAAAAACCTCTTTATGAAGAAGGGAATCTTGCACTGCTCAAAACACATTATTACGGCGGTATAAAGAAATATCAGTGGACAGCTATTCCTCTTTCTCTCCACGGCATTATTTGCCGCGCAGACGGCACGGAGATAAAAATCTGTATCGGTGAAGATGAGAGTGATCCCGTATTTTATATTTCAGATCTTATGCCTCATATCGCCAAGGACCAGTATGCAAAAACTCTTGCAGAGGGTATAACAGGCGAGGGGCTCAATCTTGTAGCCGCTTCCGCTCCTTACGACGAGGAAGACGGTGCAAAGCTTAATCTGCTGGCAATTCTCAATGAAAAATACGGTATAACCGAGCGCGATTTTATCACCGCAGAGCTTATCGCGGTACCTGCTACACGCTCCAGAGAAGTGGGACTTGACAGAAGCATGATTATGGCATACGGCCATGACGACCGTATATGCGCTTATCCCGCATATACTGCACTTTTTGATCTGGAGATACCCGAGCATACCTGCATAGCTGCTTTTGCAGACAAAGAAGAGATAGGCTCCGAGGGCGTTACCGGATTGCGGTCTGACTTTTTACCTCACTTCCTTATGGATCTTTGCGCAATAGACGACAGCGATTATATCGCTTGCTGTGCAAATTCCGCTTGTCTTTCTTCGGATGTCGGCGGTGCTTACGACCCTAATTTTGCTTCCGCATACGATCCCAAAAACTCTGCATATATCAACAACGGTCCCGTTATTGTAAAATATACCGGTTCCCGCGGTAAAGGCGGATGTTCGGATGCTTCTGCAGAATTTGTATCCAGAGTTGCACGTATCTTTGATGAAGCCGGCGTTATCTGGCAGTGCGGCGAATACGGCAAGGTAGATCAAGGCGGTGCAGGAACCGTTGCAACTGAAGTTGCGGCACTCAACATCGATGTTGTGGATTGCGGCGTACCCATCCTTTCTATGCACGCTACCGGCGAATTGGCGTCCAAAGGCGATATATATATGATGTATAAAGCAGACAAGGCTTTTTACGCTTCTTAATTAAACAAAACAGCGCGCACTTAAATTGTGCGCGCTTTTCCTTTGCTAAAAACCAACGCCCGGATTATTTCCGGGCGTTAAATATTGTTTAATATTAAGCTGCGGAGGGATCGCCGAATACTTTATAATACTGATCGGTAATAATATCCAATACGTATTCGTAAGCGGTGGTTTCAACTTCAACGTAGGTTTCGCTTATAACCTCTCCATCCTCATTTGTCTCGGTTTCTTTTTCCATGAGACCAAGTTCAAAGAGAACTTCTTCGGTGGTCATAGCTTCTTCGCCGTCGTGTTTAGCGGATTCAGCAACTACGTCAGCTACAAACTTGTCGATAGCCTCTTCAAGAGCGATGTTGCACTCATCAATAATTGCAGTAAAGTAATCTCTCATCATAGTGGTGATAAGGTTATTAACTGTTTCGTTAATAGTGCCGCTCAGGTCGGAATTGAGTGCTTCGGTAAGCTCTGCTTCAAACTCTTCTGAAGTAATAGCCGCATTAAGTGCATCAATATAAGAAGAAGTTTCGATATAAGACTTAAGCGCGGCGTCTATCTTGGCCTGAACCTCACGGTTGTACTGGGACATAGTGAGTTCATCGATATATTCCTGACCGTAGTCTCTCTCAATAGCTTCGTTGATAAAGTCTGCGGTGAGAAGTTCGTTAACCTTTTCTTCAACGGCTTTCTTCAGCTTTTCTTCATCATCATAGAGGGGAGTAAGCTCTTCGGTGAACTGCTTGGTGTACTTGTTGCGCAGGTCGTTCTCAACAGTGGTGTAAATTGTGCTGTTAACTTCTTCTGCTGCCGCATTGTAAATCTTGGAGCCTTCGGAAGTGTCAAGAGCATATTTAGCAGAAATACTGTTGGAATAGTCGTTCTGCAGTCTGGAAGCGTAGGTCTTTTCCAGATTAGCGCGGAGAGTATCTTCTATACCAAGTTCTGCTTCTGTATACAGAGCTTCGAGATCAAGCTCAATTGCGCTGCCGCCTACGATAGCGGGGTAGTAGTTAGCGGTTATACCGTTGATTATAGCAATATAATCGGGAGAAGCAACGATAATTTCTTGTTCATTGCCTTCTTCGTCCTCATATTTCCACTCAAATTCGGTGGGGTTGAGCACAAAGCCGATATCAACAGCGATTTCAGCGTTCTGGTTCTGAAGCTTTGCCTTTTCCCATTTATCGGTGTCTTCACCCTCAAGAGTATAAGTGATAAACTGGTTGCCAGCATAGGAGCTCTTTATCATATACTCATCGTTAAGACGCTTAACTTGTCCTTCGTCGGTAAGCTCATAGTGCTCTTTTTCAATACCGTATGCAAAGAGGTTAGCAAGCGCTTCATTGGTGTAGATTGCGGTAATAAGCTCCATTGCGGCGGTAAGCTCGTTGGAGGTACAGTAAGAACTGAATGCAAAAATGCCTTCAATGCAAGTGTCGTTATTGGCAACAGGGTTGCTGTAAACTACATATTCGTACTCTCTGCCGGTCTCTTTTTCCATGTTTGCGATGGTTTCTTCGTTACCGGAAACAAACTGTACAGCTACTCTGTCGTCTTCGCCTGCTTCACGGAGATAGCCGAGAGCGTTGAACTTCTGGATTACAGAATAGTAAGAAGCGATCTCAGCGCTGTCATAAGTAGAATAAACGTACTTATTCTTTACGTAAGCGGGAGAGAGTGAGCTGAAGATATAGTCAACGTCGGTGGGATCTGCAGAGTTAGCAAGAGGGATAACGTCAGGGTTGTTTGTAGCGATGGTTTCAAGATAACTCTGGAGGTCGTCCATTGTCTGCATTGTTTGGTAGTCTACCTTATGTTCTTCAAGAAGCTCCTTGTCGAACACCATATAGGAATACTCACCGATAATGGTATTAAGAGGAATACCGTAAGTCTTTCCTTCAACAGAAGCGGCAGAAAGAATTGTGGGGTGAATATAGTCGTTAAGAATCTTGCATTCTGCGGAAAGCTGAGAGTTTATAGCAGAAAGCTTGCCTTCAGTTGCATATTCATAATACTTATCATAATCATTGATAAGGAAAATATCGAATCTGGGCTTTTCTCTTACGTACTCGCCGCCTGCGGAAATGAGATCAAGATAATCATCACCGGTAAAAACGTCAACGGAAGTATCGGAAACTTCTTCGGATTCAGCCTTGTTCTTATCTTTGTCTTTCTTATTTGCTTTTTCTTCTTCAAGCTTTTTCTTATACTCTTCCATTTCGGTATACTTCGCCTCAATGGCGTCGTAATACTCATCTTCAGTGTAGGCTATAATTTCAATACAGCTACCTACTCTGTAGAAGAGCGTGCGGTTGAGAGCCAAAGCAACTTTTTCAATTGCTTCGTCTGTAGTAGTTTCGTCCTTGATCATGTGAAGGGTGTAAACTACAACTTCTGTTTCTGCACTGGGGGGTGTCTTATCACACGAAGCAAGGGCGGGTAAGAGCATCAATGCAATCAGCAATATTGCCAAAATGCGTTTTTTCATTATGGTACCTCCATGTATCCTAATCATATGAATTATACACCATTGTGCCGTCAGTGTCAAGGTTAATTTCCAACCTAAATATTAAATATTTATGGCTTATATATTGAAATGCACAAAAACAGGGAGTATAATTATTACATATTGAACAAATGGGTGTGATTAACTTGAACAATGCTAATTTCAGAAGGGTTTTCAGAGACCTTCCCACGCTGGAAACTGAAAGACTCGTGCTTAAAAAAATAACTGTAAACAACGCAGAGGATATGTACACCTACGCTTCACTTGACTCTGTAACCAGATATTTGCTGTGGTCTCCTCATCTTAATATTGAAGATACACGCGGGTATATCGAATACCTTAACCTTCAGTATAAGAAGGGTAACTATGCGGACTGGGGTATTAATCTTAATAAAGAGGGTACTTTTATAGGTACTGTCGGCTTTGCTGATTTTGATTTTGAAAATAATACCGGAGAAGTCGGTTATGTACTTAACCCATCCTATCAAGGAAATGGATATATGACCGAGGCAGTGAGTGCGGTTTTATCGGTGGCCTTTGAACGTATCGGACTCGACAAGGTGATATTACGTATTATGGAAGAAAATCGCGCTTCAATTCGATTGGCGCTTCGTATCGGCTTTGTGCTTGAGCGTATCGGGGACGAGCCCCTTAACGTAAAGGGAGTTGACCATATTATACATTATTACGCTTTTACAAAGGAAGCGTATATAAAAAGAAAAAATTAATTCAAAATATTTGTCACATTTTTCATATGCTTTCAGTTATATTTAATGAGTTCAATAAAGTGAGGTGTTAAACGTGTTTTTGTTATTGAATATGACTGATGTGTGCGATAAAGCCATTTGCGATATTGCCAACGGGCAGAAAGATGCTTTATCGGTTTTATACCGCGAATACGGAAGAATGATATATTCTGTGGCGTTTCAGATAGTGCGCGATTCTCATGATGCCGAAGACGTTCTTCAGGACACCATGGTAAAAATTATTCGACTTTCTCATACATATCGGCGAGGTACTAATCCCAAGGCGTGGATAATGGCAATTACAAGAAACTGTGCGGTAGATAAACTAAAAAACAAAAATACCGAAGTTTCACTTGATTCATTAGTTTCCGAAACCGGCGAAAAACATTTTACACCTGCGCAGGATGAGCTCGTTATACTTCAAGATGCGTTGAACACGCTTTCTCACGAAGAACAGCTTATAATTAAACTGAAAATACATATCGGGTTATCTCATTCAGAGATAGCGTCTGTTATCGGAAAAAGCACTGTTGCCGTTAGAAAGCAATATCAGCGCTCGCTGGGAAAACTGAAAGAGTATTATGAGAAAGGGTGATAATATGAAAAATACAGAGCTTGAAAACAAGTTAAAGGCTTTTTATGAAGCTGAAGAAAAAGCTATAATTCTGCCTGATGAGAGCAGCCTAAAAGCACTTAATACAGACACATCCTCATACCAAGAAGTAAAGAGGAAAAAAGCTTTCAATATTAAGGTTCTGTTAACCGCCGCAGCTTGCTTGTTATTAGGAGTTACGGTCGGTATATCCATATTTTTGATGACAGAAGGATTAAATCACGGTAATCCCCCGGTAGCTTTCGGTGATGTAGTACGTGTAGAAGGGATTGCTGATTGGTATCTGCCCGGGGAGTTTAGGGTTGATGATCTGTATATTAAAGGAGAAGTTGATCTTGAGACTGCATCAGTGACAAACCCATTTAAGCTGCTTTCCGCGGGAAACAAAAAGGCGGATAACGAGTTTACCTTTCCCGAGTGGGTAATAAGCGCAAGAAACGTTAATGACAGATATATCCGACTGGGGTGCGGATGGCCGAAATACAAGGACGTAATCGCAGAGATGGGGCATGATATTTACTACGATATCCAAACCGGAGAAATATTCAGCCTTTGTAACAGAATATTGGCATCAGAGGAGAGCTATAAGTTAGGAGAAAATTTAACTTGGCTTGATCTTACCATTGATGAATTCGGCGCAAATACCCAATGGTGCACTGTTCGTCTCGGTTGGGATGGACTCCGTTTCAAGGTTAATATCGAAACGGGAGAGATACAGCAGCTTTCCAGCGGTAATTTGTTTGAAGTGTCTGCCGACTACAATTACATGGCTCTCTATCACGGAAAATATGTTCCTGACGGGAAATATGATAGCGGCGGATATAAAACGTTTGTTATAGATACCCGCACAAATAAAACAATACCCATAACTTCAGCTGATGACGGGTACGCGGCAACATACCACGGAATTTTCTCTCCTGACGGAAAGTATTATCTGCAGGCTTACAAAAGCAATAAGTACGACGGTAATACCAATCATACCGGAACTTATTGGAAAGTTTTCAACCTTGAGACAGGTGAGAGCTTCTTTACGCGCGGAATGTTCAAGAAATTCACTTCGGCAGGTGATGCGGCTATTTTCCAGGTTGCTAACAATGCTGAAACCGGATATTACGATAACAGAGTCATAATGCTATCGGGCGGCACAGACGTTACCGATGAGTACAAATTCGCACCGTCGGATATGTATGAGGTTGTCAAAACGGGCAGGTTTGATGATTGCACGCTATCTTTGGTTCCGCTTTTTGGTGAACTGAACACGGTGGTTATTGCAGAGCATATAGGTTGTTATGCAGAGTGGGGCGGTTATTACTATATTTACGTAAATAACTCCAACGAGGTACTGATATATTCTCCTGTAAACAACGAAATGTTCTCTCACGATATTTCCCATATGGACATTTCCGAGCGAAAGTTCACAAGCATTGATTTGTCGGTGCTTGATTCCGGAAAAAAGTGTGTGTTTGTAACATATTATAATTGTTTATATGACCCGGACTATATTGGGGGAAGCGACGTTTCCGATGATGTTTCAAAACCGGAGGTGTCATCACCCGAACAGTCTCGTCCGGAAATTTCAACGCCGGAGGTTTCTATGCCCGATACCGACACGGATATTCCGGAAAAAATAGAAGAACAGATCAACATTCTCGACATTCAGTCTACCGTTACTGTTATTAGGGTCCCGCTTTTGGATCCGCTATTTGCAGTGGGGCTTGACCAGTGGGGGTATTTATATGTCAGTCCCGAACAACTGGTAAAAACAGGCCCGATGGCTTTGTATTGGGAGACGGATAAAGGGGAACCCTCCTATGACGAATGGATAAAAAAATATACTGAAGAATGGTTCGAGGATAACTGGTTGATAGTTTTCAGAGGACGTGATCCGGATTTTGAAGTCGCAAGCATAGGCGAGCATATAATAAGTTATAACAACGGTGAGCGTAATATCAAGCTTTTCTTTATCAGAAGCGATGTTGTTCCCAAGGATTTCACGTGGGATATGACGTACCAGAATTATTACTTTATCGAAATAGCTAAAAAGGATATACCTTATGAGCTAACCGATGAAGTTAATTATGAGTGTATGGATTATGTTATAGCCGAAGGTTACGGTTATCCCATTCCCGAACAATTGCCTTCGGAAGGAAGTACGCCGCCCGAAAACGATACAGAGAAACCCGATGAGATCAACTTTATCGATATACAGTACACGGCTAAAACTATCCGCGTTCCCTTGGTTGAGCCCATACTTGCCGCAGGCGAGATGCAATGGGGCAGATTAAGAACTGCGCCCGATGAATTAATTATACGGGGCGAGGCGGCTTTGTATTGGGAGACGGATAAAGGGGAACCCTCCTATGACGAATGGATAAAAAAATATACCGATGAATGGTTTGAGGACAACTGGCTGATTACATTCACCGGGTATGAATCGGATTTTGATATAGTAAGTACCGGTGAGCACATAACCTATAAAAACGGTGAGCGTTGCATCAAACTCTTCTTCGTTAAGAGTGAAAAATCACCGGAACCTTTACTGTGGAAAAAGGATTATACAAATTATTACTTTATAGAAATAGCGAAAGCTGATATGCCTTACGAACTTTCCGACGAGTTACTTTTTGAATGTGTGTATTACCGCAGAGCATCGAATATCGGATACGTAAAGCCAGAAACGCAATAAACGCTTGAAGACAAACAAAAACCCGACAGTATCAAACTGTCGGGTTTGTTTTTTCGGTTAACTATTAGTTAGCTCTTACAACCTTACCGGAACGAAGGCAGCGGGAGCATACGGAAACGGTAGTATTGGTGCCGTTAACAACAGCCTTTACCTTTCTTATGTTGGGTTTCCAAACTCTGTTGGTCTTTCTGTTGGAATGGGAAACGTTGTGACCGAAAGTAACGCTCTTTCCACATACGGAACACTTTGCCATCTATTACACCTCCAAATCAAATGCTATAAAAATTCGAACACCTTATAATACTATAAAATTCTTTGTTTGTCAACTGTTTTTTTCAGTTTTTATCAAATCTTTGCTAATCTTGGTAACATCTCCCGCTCCCATTACTATTACCATGTCGCCTTCGCGGACTTCCTTTTGCAAAAATTTCTCAATTTCAGCAAAAGCAGGGAAGTAAAGCGCACCCTTTACTTTAGCGGCAAGATCTTTTGAGGATATACCGTAAACGTCCTGCTCGCGGGAAGCGGAGAAAATCTCGGCAAATACCGTAATATCCGAATTTGCAAATGAAACAGCAAAATCATCAAAAAGATCATGAAGTCTTGAATAGGTGTGAGGCTGGAAAACGGTGATGATACGTTTATATTCCATCATTCTTGCGGCAGACAAGGTCGCTTTAATTTCATCGGGGTGATGAGCGTAATCGTCAAATACGGGAGCACCGTTAAGATAGCCTTTGAGCTCAAAACGTCTTGAAACCCCCTTAAACGTTTTTAATCCTGCGGCAATGTCCTCGGCTTTTATATTGCTTAAATCGGCACACACGGCGGCACACAGCGCGTCAGCTGCGTTGTGCTCGCCGGGAACGGACAAAACGATATGAGTGAGTAACACGTTTTTGCGCATAATGTCGAAATTAGCAAAACCATGTTCGAAAGCGAGATTAGCAATGTAATAATCTGCGTTTATATTACCGGAAGGAGAATATGTGATAACCTTCGGAACACAGTTTTCTGCCGCAATCATTGTGTTAGCGGAATCCAGATTGACTACGGCGATTCCGTTCTCACCTGCGTTGTTGAGAAATTTGGAAAATGAGCTTTCAAGAGCTTCAATATTGGGGAAATAATCCGTATGGTCCAGTTCAAGGTTAAGTACTGCCGCTATATGAGGGTAAAAAGACAAGAAAGAATCGGTGTATTCGCAGGCTTCGTAAATAAAGTTCTCGTCATGCCCCAAACGAAAAGTACCGCCCAATTCGGGAACGATAGCGCCTACAAGGATTGTAGGGTCCGCGTTTTTTGCAGTGGTGAATATATCGCTTAACATACCGGTCGTAGTAGATTTTCCGTGAGTGCCCGCTACGGCAATGGAGTTTGCATATTTACTTCCCAGTGCGCCCAAAAGCTCTGCTCTGGAATAGCAAGGAATACCTTTTGCGCGAAGCTGGAGTATTTCCGGGTTGTCTTCATGCACCGCGGCAGTTACCACCGCAACTGTTACAGTATCGATATGTTGCGGCATGGTATCGTGAAAAACAGGGATACCCAGTGACTTCAAACGATCGGTAGCAGGGGAAGAGGAACAGTCATAGCCGCTCACCTTATATCCTTTTTTGCACAGTATCTCTGCCAAAGAAGACATAGATATACCGCCTATGCCGACAAAATATATATGGCTGTTATCCGAAATATCTCTGATATCCAAGAAAAAGCACCTCTTAATCTTTTAATCAAATCATTATAACATAGATTTTTGTAAAAATAAAGATATTTTTAGCGTTATCCTCATTTTTATGTGTATATTATTTTAAGCTTTTATATTAATTGTGTTGCATTTTTTCGATATTTCAGTATAATACCTATTATTAAAGAGGTGTTTTTATGAAAAAGAATAAATTTATTGTTGATTGCGCCATTCTCTGTTCTCTTACAATTGTGCTTCAGCTTTTGTCCACACTGTTGACAAATACGCTCCAGATATCACTTACATTGGCATTGGTTCCCATGGCTATTGCATGTATACATTACGGCGCAAAGTGCGGCTTGATTGTCTCTGCCGCTATGGGTATTACGCTATTCGTTGAATGCGCTGTCGGCTTTGAGGTGAGCGGTAACGTTATGTTTATGCTGAGCCCGTTACGCACTTTTTTGGGTTCTGCCTTGCGCGTTGTTCTCGCCGCATGCTGTTTGATAGCGGTAGTGTTTGCTACTAAGAAGTTTGAAAGCAAAAAATGGCGTACTATATTGTTGTCCGCTTTGCTTCCGCTTTTTAATACTGCCATTTTTGTTGTTGCCTTTGTTACTCTGTTTAACCCACTTTTGGAAGAGTGGGCGAGTGCCGCCGGTGCTGATGCGGTTACTTTTATCTTTCTTAGTTTGGTGGGGATTAATTTTATTGTTGAAGTTATTACATGTACGGTTTTGTGCCCGGTAATTATTTCGGCGCTGCAAAAGGTGAAAAAGTAAAATATAAGAAGCTGTTGCGTTTTTTGAAGCAACAGCTTTTTGTTTTTGGTGATTTTGCGTCTTATATGATACCGACAATAAATATTTCAATTCCAATGATTATAAGAATTACGCCGCCAAGTATGCCTGCTTTTCCCGCCAGCTTGGTTCCGGCTTTTTTACCGATAAAAATTCCCGCAAAGCAGATTAAAAAAGTAACGATAGCAATGATAAGAGCCGCCGACAGCGCAGAGAATATATCGTAACTTGCAATTGTGAATCCTACTGAAAGTGCATCAATGGAGGTGGCGACGCCTTGAACAAGAAGGGCACCCAATCCTACACTGCGTAATTCACAGCTTTCATCTTTACACTTGATGCCCTCGTATATCATTTTTCCACCGATAAAACCCAACAGCCCAAGTGCAATCCACGGAATAAATCTTTCAAAAGTTTTGAAATATTGAACTACAGTATGTACGCAAACCCATCCCAGCAAAGGCATTATTGCCTGAAACAAAGCGAAAACACCGGCTACACCGCACATTTTCTTTTTCTTCATATACGGTTCGTTCAGTCCGTTTGCCAAAGAGACTGAGAAGGCATCCATAGCAAGACCGATTCCCAAAAGAAGGCTGTTTATTATTAGCGGGAGCATTTTGATCCTCCGAAAAACACAAGTTTCATAAGTTTTTTAAGTTTATCATACAGACGGTGTTTTGTCAATTACAATTAATAAGATATAAAAACAGTGCCGCGGATATTCCGCGGCACAAAATGTTTTTTGTTTCTTATTTGCCGAGTTCAGCGAAGTACTTGATAGTACGAACCATCTGGCTGGTGTAGCTGTTCTCGTTATCATACCAAGAAACTACCTGTACCTGATAGGTATCGTCGTCGATCTTGGAAACCATGGTCTGGGTAGCGTCAAACAGAGAACCGTAGGTGATGCCGATGATATCACTGGAAACGAGCTGTTCTTCAGTGTAACCGAAGGATTCGGAGGAAGCAGCCTTCATAGCAGCGTTGATACCGTCCTTGGTAACGTCCTTGCCCTTAACAACAGCAACGAGGATGGTGGAAGAACCGGTGGGAACGGGAACTCTCTGTGCGGAGCCGATGAGCTTGCCGTTGAGCTCGGGAATAACAAGACCGATAGCCTTTGCAGCGCCGGTGCTGTTGGGGATGATGTTTTCAGCAGCTGCACGTGCTCTTCTGAGGTCACCCTTTCTGTGAGGACCGTCAAGGATCATCTGGTCGCCTGTGTATGCGTGAACGGTGGTCATGATACCGCTCTGGATAGGAGCGTAGTCGTTGAGA
>JAZSIT010000129.1:0-3035 GCA_045533895.1 Eubacteriales bacterium | reverse complement strand
CCGGCGAATACATTTCCGAGCACTATGACCACATCGTAGACAACACCGCTGAAAAAGAAAAGGTGTGCAGACAGGTTGGTTACGGTGTAACCGATGCAGGCGAATCCGTATTCGAAACCTACATGGGCGGCGGTCTCTCCGCCGAATACAAGCTTGTTCGTGACGAAGTTAACCAGCAGACCATTTACGAAGTTAAAATTTCTTGGGAAGATATCGGCTTTGAAGAAGCTCCCTCCGCAGGCGATTCCTTCGGTATCTCCTTCTCCCTTAACGCTCGTGAAGACGCTACCACTTGGAAGAACGTTAAGATGCGTAACGGCGGCGGCATCATCGGCCGTAACGACTGGTCCAAGATGGCAACCGTTACTCTTAAGTAATTAATACTTTTTACCTTTACTCGGGTATCCCCTTACTAACCGGGGATACCCGTTCTTTTAAGTCAGAACATAACTAAACGGGCTTACCCCTCGCGGGGTCCCCAAAAATCCGCAGGATTTTAGGGGTGCACTTCCGGGGATACCCGAACTTTTATAATATATTAATTTAATATTAATTTATAATATAAGGAGTAAAACATTATGAAATTAGGTGTTAGCCTTTACAGCTTCCGTGAATATGCAAAAGATGAAAATCTCGGCGTAAAGGGCTGTATCGACAAGGCGAAAGAAATCGGCTTCGAAGGCTTGGATATCGTTGAAGGCACTTGCAAAATATTTGCGGATAAAGACGAATACATAGCATACGCAAAGGATATTGGCGATTATTGTAAGCAGGTAGGTATCGAGGCGGTTTGTTTCTGCGTAGGAAGCGATTTTCTTAACGGCTCCGGCGGAGACCTTCAGAAGGAGATCGACCGCGTTAAGGACCTTGTAGATGTTGCTGCTGCATACGGCGTAAGCGTAATGCGTCACGATGCAACCCCCGGTTATCCTTATTCCGTAAAGACCGGCAGAAGCTTTGACGCAGTTGTTGAACGTCTTGCCGCAGGCTACCGCGCAGTTACCGAATATGCCGCAACCAAGGGCATTAAGACCTGTGTTGAAAACCACGGCTTCTTTGTTCAGGACCCCACCCGTGTAGAAAAGCTTGTTAATACCGTAAATCATCCCAATTTCGGCGCACTTGTAGATATGGGTAACTTTGCTTGCGCAGATGCTAACAGTCCTTATTCCGTTGGTATAATGGCTCCTTATGCATTCCACGTACACGCAAAGGATTTCCATATCAAGAATGGCGCAGGCGAAAACCCCGGTACCGGCTGGTTCCGCTCCAGAGGCGGCAACTACCTCCGCGGCTCTATCATCGGTCACGGCGATATTCCCGTAAGACAGTGCATCAACATTCTTAAGGGCGTCGGCTACGATGGATTTATCAATATCGAGTTCGAGGGTATGGAGGATGCTATCAAGGGCATCTCTGTAGGCTACGAAAACCTTAAGCGTTTTTGCGAATAGTTTGGTATAGCTTTTAAGAATTAAAGGGAGGGGCGCGGAAAAACTCTTTTTTACCGAACCCCTCTTTTGTTATTTTGTTATTTCGGTGACGTGTATATGAAGAATAAAAAGACCAAAAAAATAATTATTATAATTTGTGCGTCTGTTGTGGGATTACTATTGATTTTTGCTCTTGCGGCAGGTATAATATCACTGCTTGGCAGGGTAGATACTACCAATCTCACGGGTAACAGCAACGTTTCGCTGGCGCCCGTAGATTATGACGAGAATATTTTTGAAGACAAAGCATATAAATCAAAGAACAGAAACGTGTTTTTTGATTACGATGGATATGCCGAATATATCACCGCAGAGAATTATCTCACCTTTTCCCATAGCGGCCAGCTTTTTTATAATTATTTTGATTGCGTTATAAACGGCAATTATTCTTATTATCCGTCCTTCTTTTCGGATTCCTTTTTGTCTTCTTCCGTTTTACCGGAAAGATTTACAATGCAAAAGCTTTTTGATATTTCGGTTACTCTTGAATCCCGCCAAAGTTATGAGAACGGATATCTTGAAACATATTCCGTCCGCTACCGTATAATGGATAATAACGGAACCTTCAGGTCGGACCTTGAAAACGATACCGTTATTCCTCTCATATATTCTGTTTACGTTACTGATTCATACGCGGAAATAACAGGCATTTCCGTGCTTGGCGCAAAATAGGTGGTTATGAAAATGAAAATTTACATCGGCAATACAGATATTACAAAGGCTATAAATGCAGTCAAGGAAGAAGTCCGCGCCATTCGCGAACGTGACCCTGCCGCCGTCAGCGATGCAGAGGTACTGCTTCTTTATTCGGGTCTCCACGCGGTACTCCTTCACAGAGTTGCCCACTCCCTGCATAAAAAGGGTAAAACTCTGCCTGCACGCGCAATAAGCCAGTTCAACCGTGCTGTCACGGGTGTGGAGATACACCCTGCCGCCAAGATAGGCAAGGGCGTGTTTATCGACCACGGAAGCGGTGTCGTTATAGGCGAAACCGCCGAGGTAGGGGATAACTGCACCATTTATCAGGGCGTAACCTTGGGCGGTACAGGTAAGCACACCGGAAAACGTCATCCAACTCTTGGCAACAACGTAATGGTCGGTGCAGGCGCAAAGGTGCTGGGGCCCTTCAAAGTAGGGGATAACTCCAAAATAGCCGCAGGCGCAGTTGTTCTTCACGAGGTGCCCGATAACGCAACCGCAGTGGGCGTGCCTGCGCGCAACATCTGTTCTGACAAAAAGCCTTGCTCTCAGGAACTTGACCAGATCCATATTCCCGACCCCATAGCTGCCGAGCTTGAAGCTATCCGCAAACGCCTTGAAAAACTGGAAGAGAGTAAATAGAACACCCCGTTTTTTATTAATTTAATTTCAAAAAACACTTGACATTTATTTAGTTTAGAGGTATAATAGCAAACGCTGATTTGCGCCATTAGCTCAGCTGGATAGAGTGTTTGGCTACGAACCAAAAGGTCAGGGGTTCGAATCCCTTATGGCGTGCCAAAATAACGGATACCGTTTTTGCGGTGTCCGTTATTTTTTTGT
>JAZSIT010000165.1:0-2583 GCA_045533895.1 Eubacteriales bacterium | reverse complement strand
ATTTGCGCTCAATCTGCCTAGAGCTCTTGCCGCGCCCTCGCACAGAACAGAGTTTACCAAAGAAGATTTTCCGCTTCCCGAAACGCCGGTAACGCATATAAGCTTGCCCAAAGGGAAATCTACATCAATATTCTTAAGGTTGTTTTCCTTTGCGCCCTTTACGGTGAGGTGCATACCGTTTCCGCCTCTGCGGATAGCGGGCACGGGGATTACCCGTCTGCCGGAAAGATATTCGGCGGTTATGGAGCCTTCGGCTTTAAGCAGTTCTTCGGGTGTGCCGGAAAACAGCACCTCTCCGCCGCGCACACCGGCGTAAGGGCCGATATCCACGATATGGTCTGCACTGAGCATAGTTTCCTCATCGTGCTCGACCACAAGGACGGTATTGCCAAGGTCACGCAAGGATTTAAGCGTATTTATAAGCTTGATGTTATCACGCTGATGAAGTCCGATACTGGGCTCGTCCAGAACGTACATAACGCCGACGAGTGCGCTTCCAACCTGAGTTGCAAGGCGTATGCGCTGTGCCTCACCCCCGGAAAGACTGCCTGCGGCACGGGACAGAGTGAGATATTCCAGACCTACGTTTTCAAGAAAGCCCAGACGGGAATCTATCTCCTTTAATATCTCCTTTGCAACGGCGCGCTCACTTTCGGTAAAGGAAATATTCCTGAAGAAATCACGCAAAACGGAAACGGACATATCGCAAAGCTCGGTTATATTTTTATCGCCGACAGTAACCGCCAGCGCCTCGGGACGGAGCCTTCTTCCCTCACAGGAGGGGCAGGGCACGTTGTCCATAAAGGCTTCGTAATATTCACGGGATTCGGGAGACGTATTGCTGTCGTATCTGCGCTTAACCATATTCACAATACCCTCGAATTTGGGGATACTGTAATTTCTGCGCGCGTATTTATTGCCGTAAAGCAGCACGTGGAGACCGTCCTCGGTCATATCCTGAATGGGAGTATGCACGTCCCATCCGTAATGCTTGCCTACGGAATTAAAAAGCTCATAGGTATAACTGCCGGGGTCAAAGGTCTTAAATCCGTTACAGATTACCGCACCCGAGAAAAGAGACATGCTTTTATCGGGAATAAGTCTGTCGGGAGAAACAACGTGGTTCATACCGATGTTTGAGCAATCCTCGCAAGCGCCCACGGGGCTGTTGAAGGAGAAAAGTCTGGGCTCCAATTCTCCCAAAGAGATACCGTGCTCGGGGCAGGCGTAATTCTGGGAAAAGCGTATTACCTCACCGCTGTCCGCCAGCATAATTTTTATAATACCGTTTGAAAGCTTGGAGGCGGTCTCGATACTGTCGGTAAGACGGGAAGAAATTCCGTCAGCACGCATAACAAGACGGTCAACAACGATATCAATATCGTGCTTCAGATTTTTGTCAAGAGCAGGCACCTCGGAAAGGTCATACAGGCTTCCGTCAACGTAAGCGCGGACAAAGCCGCTTTTCTTTGCGTCCTCAATAACCTTTTCATGCATGCCTTTTTTGCCTGAAACCACAGGTGCCAGCACCATAAATCTTGTGCCCTCTTCAAGGGTGAGCACACGGGAAACTATCTCGTCAATAGTCTGCTGTTTTATGGGAATTCCGCACACGGGGCAGTGAGGCACACCCAGACGGGCGTACAAAAGACGCATATAATCGTATATTTCGGTAACAGTACCCACGGTGGAACGGGGGTTTTTGGAGGTAGTCTTTTGGTCTATGGCGATGGCAGGAGAAAGTCCCTCGATAAAATCTACGTCAGGCTTATCAAGTTGACCCAAAAACTGACGGGCGTAAGAAGACAGAGATTCCACAAAGCGGCGGTGTCCCTCGGCATAAATAGTATCAAAGGCAAGGGAGGATTTACCCGAGCCCGAAAGCCCCGTAAAAACAGTAAGCTTGTTGCGGGGAACGGTTACGGAAATATCCTTAAGATTATGTGTCCGTGCGCCTTTTACCTTGATTTCTGTTTCCATTTTTATATCCTTACATTAATCGTTTTATTCTGTCACGCAGTGCGGCGGCTGTCTCGAAATCCAAAACCTTTGCCGCTTCCTTCATCTGCTTGGTGAGCAGTTCTATCTGCTTCTTCTTTTGGCTTTCGCTCATCTTCTTGGGGTCGGCTTGCTCGTTTACCGCGCCGGTAATTGCAATGGGATCGCGAAGCTCTTTTATAATACTCTTTGGCGTAATGCCGTATTTTTCGTTATATTCTTTTTGTATCTTGCGGCGTCGGTTGGTTTCGTTAATGGCACGCTCCATAGAGCCCGTCATCTTATCCGCATACATTATTACCTTGCCGTTAACGTGACGGGCGGCTCTGCCTATTGTCTGAACAAGACTGGTCTCGCTGCGCAAAAAGCCTTCCTTGTCCGCATCAAGAATAGCTACAAGAGATACCTCGGGCAGGTCAAGACCTTCGCGCAGGAGGTTTATTCCCACCAGCACATCGATAATACCCTTACGCAGGTCGCGTATAAGCTCCATTCGCTCCATGGCGTCGATATCGTGGTGCATATAGCGGCACTTTACGTCTGATGAAACAAGATATTCCGAAAGGTCCTCCGCCATTTTTTTGG
>JAZSIT010000163.1:0-31644 GCA_045533895.1 Eubacteriales bacterium | reverse complement strand
CAAACATTACAAGAAACAAAAGCATTGCGAGCGGTATGAACCCTGCATAATCACCGAAGTGTATAAACGCAAGAAATCCAAAAATCTGCAAAAGCACAAGAAAGCAAGAACAAAGAAACATAAAAATACGGGCGAATTTGTTTAAGGAAAAGGTCAACACTATATCTATTTTTTTGTTACTTTCATTCACTTTTGCTTTGACATTGCAGATTGCCTTAAATGAATCTGCGGAAGGAATAAACATATAACCGTTCTCATCTTTGACACACGATAACGAATGGTTACCAACCTCAACCCGAGTAGAAAGAAACAAGGCATCTGTATCGAAATCGGCTGCAGAAACAGTTAGTGTTCTTTCAAATTCAAACAGTTTGATTTTCATAAAGCATACCCAACACTTACAAAAACCGCGACGTGGGACTTTCTACCTTGGGATATAGATATTCTTCGATATTAACGGGAATAAACGGTTTTACATCGGTATGTGACGCGCAGAAATCAAGGATAATACGGTATACCTCGCCGTCTTTTCTGGCGGCATAATAATCCCAGTTTCGTTCCTGATTCAAAAAGCTGCAGCTCCATTTGATCTTTACGTTTTTAAGGTCTTTTCGCTCGTGCCTTTGGGTATCGGCTTCTTTATCGGAAAAATAAAACATATACGTTTTTCCGTATTCTCGTTGATAGAGCAGAGTTTCGACTTCAAGATCATAATCCTTATTTGTATGCTCAAAAGAAAAACCGTAGTCTTTAAGGTCTTTCCAGGGAATGATTATTTCGCCAAAGGGAGAAACACGGTGGACACCGACTTTATCAAAAACATAAGTATACAGAGCATCACGAAGGAAAAAGAAAAACAAAACCGGAAGTCCCAATACAAAAACAGACGAAATGATAAGCAATGCTATAGGAACGGCGTATGCTGCAAACGAAACCCAAAAACGCACGTTTTCTTCAAGATCTATTGTCGATATCATATATATACTAAGGACAAGCATCGGAATTGCAAGCAGGAACACACCGAATACAGCGCCTAATCTTGCTATGGATATACCTTTTCGGTTAAAGACAACTTTATCGTCGGTTACATCAAACATAATTACCTCTTTTATTATGTATTACACTATTTTTGTGGGTTGTGCGTAAGCCTATGCTTAACCAATTCGTTATGGCAGTTCCAGCAGGTTTTGCTATGAAAATTATTAGCGGTACCGCAAACTATACAATGTCTGTGTTCGGAGCAGGGCTCGTGAACGTAGAAGTTATATTTGAAGCCGTAAAAGTGATATACCTTGTCGCCGACAGAAAATTCGTCTACGTGGTTTTCGATTTTACCGGTGGCTACATTGTGTACGCTGCCCAAAATAGTAGCACTAATGCCGACACGTTCTTTTACGCCCAGAGATTTCGCGGTATGCTTCACCGTTTTTCCGTTTTGCTTTTGAATGGTAAGTATTATATCGTTTTTATAATAACCTCCGGGTTTCCCACCGTTTATATACGTATCCATATTTGTTTTTATATCAATACCGGTAATAACCCCTTCCCAATTGCTGTCGAAAAACACAAAGGGGATGCCCGAAAGGAAAAAAGGCAATAAATACAAGGCAATTCCCATGCAGGCGACAGCAAAGGGCGGGATTATTTCATAAGAAAATATAATCTCACGGTAATAAAGTATCAAGGCGGTTATTGCCGCAAGCAAAGCCAGACATAACGCCAAGCGCTTTAATATGTTTTTTGTGCGGTACGTTATCAATGATTCGGGTAAGTTCATAAAAACGTCTCCCGTTAAGCATAATTTATTTGCGGTTTAATGCTTCCATAATATCGTTATAGGTGTATATAGTTTCGGAATACGCCTCAAATATCGGTTCGTATTCCCTAATGATTACGAAATAACCTGTAGTTAATTCGTCGTATTTTAACAAGAGAAAGGCTCCATTTCGATATTCAAAGGTAATATGTTCATCGTTTCCTTCAAAAACATTTTCTAAAAGTAAATATGGGGTTTCGCTTGTTATTCTATCACTAGACAACGTTAAAACTTCAGAATCTAAAACGTCTTCAACGATAGCGTTATCAAAAACATCAATAAACGCCAATAGGACATACGGTCCGATTTTCACGGCATGATGACCACACAAAGCCTCCAAACCATCGGAAAAACCGGAATCATTTGGATCGTGCAAGGTTTTCAACTCGTAGTTTTCAGCCGGATAATCGTGCCATAATCCATCAGAGTAATAGCCATAGTAAATTTGATATATTTCCGCATTTTCAGCAAATCCGCTGTCAGGAGCATCGGGAATTAATATTCCTCGTTTCGGAATAGAAATTCTAATTTTTTCGATTTCCATATCAGGACGTGGAACTAAATACGCTTCTCTCGCCCTGCTTGAATGAAATGAAGCTGTTGTAGAATCACCGTATCGTTCTAATGCTTTTTCGTATGTAATAATCTTTTCTTCTTCGGGCTTGAAATCACCTTTTATAAGAATCGGTTGATCAAGCGTATCGCTGACATCATCAGAAACATCACCGCCGGAAGCGCAGGCGTAAAGCGACAAGCTGAGTGCAGTTATAAGTAATATCAAAACAATGGTATATATCTTGTTTTTCATAAGCCGCTTCCTTTCAAAACGTTAATCATTTTTAAGATTGACGATATGCAATTTGCTGTGACAGGGCGAAATCCATCTGGTAAACACTGCCGAATGCTTCACCCTCAATAGGCTCTGACCAACGGCTTCTTTTCTGCTCGTGAAAATTGTTATACCAGCACTCTTTTTCTTTTTTCTTTTTTATATTTAATTTGTTTAATATTCTTTTGAAGATATTCATAATTTCCGCTTTATATTGATAAATATATTAATCCGGCAACAGCAAGTGCTGCGGTTATAGACAAGCTTATTATTGCGAGGATCTTACCGATTCGTACCATTTTGCAGGTCTCGCCATTGTTTTCTGTGCGAAATACTTTTTCTTTGTAAAGCGCATACACGGCAAAGATTATACCAAGCCAACCGGAAAAAACAAGTGAAAATATACCTAACCACAATACCTGATTGGGATATACGGTGCAGTGCTTATATTTTTTTACTTTGTCACCAGGCGCTTCTTCGTTATATTTATATTCATACGATGCCATATTGAACTCCTTAACACAAAGCACAAATTAAAGAAAGGACAGGAAGGATAAACGCTTCGGACACTTCGGGAGCATACATAACGGGAATTATAACCAAAAGGTAGAAATACCAACCAATGGCAACTGTATACAACAATCCCGTAATAACAAGGTTGAGTATGGCTAAAACCTTGGCAATTTGTACCATTTTGCAGGTGACGCCATCGTTTTCAAAATGGTAGTTACGCACTTTCTGAAGCGCATAAATAGCAATAATTATACCCAACCCGCCCAAAAAGAAATAAGAAACTATTGAAATAATAAGAATTTTGTTGGGAAAAGCGGTTTTTACCTTATATTCACCTACCGGTTCAGCCGGCGGTGCATCATGCTCATCATATACGTACTTATAGTTTGCCATTTTGTTTTCCTTTCAATATCCCCGAAGGGCAAAGACGTTTGCTTTGCCCCTCGGCTTTGGAGTATATACATGGCGGTTTGGCGTTGCCATATATATCAGTGTTAAGACCCGTTTTTACCGCACGGGCAAAGCGGAACCGAATTACTCAGCTACAGTGGTTTCTACCCCTGCCTCATCAAGCTTTTTGCCGAGGATGGGGGGAAGCTGCATACCTGCCATTGCAAATACCTCATCAAGAGGAGGAACGGATTTCATCATGCCGGAGATAAAGTTTGCGGTAGCAGTCTTGCCGTCGCCGCCCTGACCGCCGTCCCAAACGGTAACCTTATCGATCTTGATACCCTTAACAGCGTCAACCTGAACACGCATAAGGTCTTCAAGCTTATCGGCAATAAGGAGTTTAAGAGCTGCCTCGGGGTCGCCGCCTGCGGACTTAACGATCTCTGCAAAACCTGCAGCCTGCTTTTTAAGTATCTCTTCGACACCGCGAGCCTCTGCTTCCATCTTTGCATAGATAGCGTCTGCTTCACCTTTTGCTTTTCTGCGGAGACGTTCTGCTTCTGCTTCTGCTTCCAGCTCGATTTCCTTCTTTTTCGCTTCTGCACGAACGATAATATCAGCTTCGAGAGTAGCCTGCTCTTTTGCACGGCGTGCTTCTTCGGCAACCTTCTGCGCGGCATAGGATTCTTCCAGCGCCTTTGCTTCCTGAATCTTTTCTGCGGTGGTGGCGATCTTCATTGCCTCTGCTTCTTTTTCCTTAAGAGCGGCATCGGACATGGCGATCTTCATCTTCGCTTCGTTTTCACCCTGAATTGCAACAGAATCTGCCTCGGAAACCTTGATACGCTGTTCCATTCTTGCGTTTGCTTCACCGATAGAACCTTCTCTGTCCTGCTCCGCAACGCTCTTCTTTGCATCGTTGATAGCCTTTGCAGCAGCTTCTTTACCAAGTGCTGCAATATAGCCGGATTCATCGCTGATATCGGTTACGTTAACGTTGATGAGACGGAGACCTATTTTCTTAAGCTCGGACTCAACGTTGCTGGATACTGCCGCAAGGAACTTGTCACGGTCGGTGTTGATTTCCTCGATATCCATGGTAGCAATAACCAGACGAAGCTGACCGAAGATAATATCCTTGGAAAGCTCCTGAATCTCGGAAAGCTGTAAGCCAAGCAGACGCTCTGCGGCGTTCTGCATTACACCGGGTTCGGTAGAAATACCAACGGTAAATCTGGAAGGAACGTCGATACGGATATTCTGTCTGGAAAGCGCGTTCTTCAGGTCTACCTGAATGGAAATGGGAGTAAGGTCCAGATAAGAATAGGACTGGAACACGGGAATTACAAATTCCGCGCCGCCGTGGATACATTTCGCACTGCGGTTGGTGCCGTCTTTGTTCTTGCCGATAGAACCGTAGATTACCATGATCTTATCGGAAGGACACTTCTTGTACCTTGAGCATATCCATACAATGAAGGATACGAGAATAAGAACGACTGCACAAATTAAAATGATTACTTGGGGTTGCATAGTATTTCCTCCGTTTTATATTTATTTATTTATTTTCTTCTAACTACAAGTGTTGTGTCGCCGCTTACACGGACAACTACTATTTCGCTTCCCGTGGGGATTGGTGTTTCCTCATCGGTGACCGCGTCACGCTCAACGTAAGCGCCCTGAAGCATAATGTGAACCTTACCCTCGCCTGTATGACCGGCGGGAATTGTGAGATGAACTTTACCGGAAGTGCCGATAGCATTGCGGTTGTCGGTGTTGCCATCGTTACGAAGCTTCATAACTGCTCTGAACATAAATGCCAAAAGGAACATCATAATAAGACCGCAAACCGCAGCAACGGGAACCGTTATCCACATGGTAATGCTTGCCGCATCCATTACGACACCGACCCAGCCGAACACAACGAGAAACGCTATTATACCGCGGACCGTAAACACACGGAGTCCGTCGAGACCATCCATATCCAGATCGTCAGCCGTGTTATCGCCCACCTCTGGGATATCATCGGAAACTACATCGCCGTCGATACCGTCGGCAGCATCAGCATCAAGCTCGGGTCCGTCGGAAGCGTCCCCGTCCTCGCCGATACCGATAAACATAAGTATTGTCTGTACAAGCAATACCAACGTGGAAGGTACTGCAATACAATAAAAAATTTGCGCCGCTAAACCAAGGGAATTCCACCATTCAATTATAGCCATAACGCTTTCCTTTCTTATACTCAAAAATTAATCAATTCATTATTGTAAAGTGGCAAGTATTTCTCCTGCCTTATCCCTGAGTCGGGATGCCGCGTGAGCATAAAACATAACCTTAAGCAGCTTGCACAATTTAAGCTTAGCTCCTGCAACGGGTTCGTTAAAGCCCTCTGCCGCCCGTTCTGCGGCGCGCATTACCGACATTTCGTTAAGCAAATCAATGTCTTTATCCGACAGCATATCAACGTATCGGTGATAAAGCTCCTCGTCACTTATAAGATCATCGTCGGGATCATAAAGCTCGCCTCCGATAACGTGGAGTAGACCGCATATCCTGTCGATCTGCAAGGATTCACGAAGCATGTTGATAATAATTATTCTCGCGAACTGATCACGGGAATAAAGCCTTTTTACAGGTGAGGTAAGAAAGCCTCGCTTTACCCAATTTTGTATAACGTGAGGCTCAAGCCCCGTCATCACGGCTACCTGTGAAAGAGTTATGCCACCGGCCGCAAACACGCCGTCAAACAGTTGCTTTGATGCACCCTTTTGTAAGGCGGTAACTTCTATTGTTGTTCCGGGGAAAATTGTTGCCATTGCGCACCTCCGAATTCTTGTGTTCTTTTTCTCTACGAGATGATTGTATCACACGGTCACGTGATTGTCAAGAGGGTTTGTGTGATTATTTCATCATTCTCCCCTTTGCACATTTTTGAAGTATTCTTTTTATACAACCTATACAAAAATCCTCTTTGGCGTTTATAACCAAAGCGGTAAATAAAAATCGAAAGATGATATTATGGATTAAGCCGGAGAAAAAGTTTCACTGTAACTATAAAAGTTTCATTGTGATTGAAAAATCACCTTAAAAGTGGTTGCCCTTATTGCAGCGGCAAGAAAGCATTTGCAGGTTTTAATGATTTGGCAACAGTGAACCCTACGCCGGCAACAGAATGGCACCCCACCTTAAATGGTTTCCTGACACCGGGGATTGTGGTTGCAGGTAATAATAAATCAGTGTGGTGGCACTTCAAAAGAGGTGCAAAAAAGGGCACCGAGTTCCATTACGCAGTAATGTACACCGCCGTTGATGAGATTGATACCTTCGGCACACCCGTTAAATAAACAATAACCAATACTAAAGGACAGAGTGTTTGCTCTGTCCTTTTGTGTGTCATCTCATTTTTTCTTTAATATTCGCCATTTTCTCAGTAAATGCGTTGCGCACTGTATCCCAACTGCTTCCGCATTCAAGAATTTCAAGCAGTTTTAAGGTCTTTTCACATTGATGGACAGCTTCCTGAAGGTCACCTTTTTCCTCATAGCAATCGACCATGATTGAATGCATATCCACCATATTTTGAAGACACACACCTTCTTCCTTGCACGCGGCGTTCCACCTTTCCTCCCCTATCATTACCTCTGCTTTTACAGACAGATGAGAAATGTATATTTCGGGTATTATGTCAAGTATCTTGCGGGCGCTTTCAAGGTCGTTTTTCGCTCTGTACGCATACGCCATAAAGCGGCATGCATCGTATTTTGTGGCTTCGTCTTTGGTGACATCAAGTATTTTTGAGCCGATACGCAACGCCTCATCGGGATTAGCTTCTGCATCAACCACGTAAAGAAGATTATTAAGCAAAATATCATTATTGGGATATTCCTTAAGCCCATCTTCTAAAATCAAGCGTGCTTTTTCTCTGTCGCTATAGCGGTATATCCAGCTTTCCTTTGCGATTTCAAGGGCCTTTTCACTTATAGATTCACTGTTATAATCGCAAAGCTCATCAAGAGAAACGTCAAAATAGCTTGCAAGAACCGGTAAAAGAGTTATATCGGGATATGCAAGATTATTTTCCCACTTGCTTACGGCTTGAAAAGATATTCCTATACTTTCCGCAAGAGATTCCTGTGTTATTCCCCGCACCTTGCGTAATTCTTTGATTTTATTGCCAATATTCATAAAATGCTCCTCCGTTTTTTAAGGCGGCGCCTGCCTTATGACCACATTATATCACTGTTTCGTTCAACGGACAATAACCGCGTAAATGAGTTTTTTCTACCAACAGTTGAAAAATGCACCGTCTTATGACGATGCATTTTTTACACTTACTTTTTCTTTTTGAAGATAAAGAACGCGGCAGCGGCTGCGACTGCAACGCCTGCGGCGATGCCGAGACTTATCCACAGCCCCTTATTGCTCTTTGCTGCAGGCTGTTCGGGAACAGAAGTATCTGAAACATCCGAGGATAAATTTGATTCGTAGTCCGCAATCTCTTTTTCAAGTTCGGAAACGAGGGCAGCGATATGAGTATCATAAATGATCTCTTCGTCAATATAGTTTTCCAGCGCCTGCATTGCCTGCCTCATGGAATTAGGTGCATCCAACGCAATATAATCAAGAGCCTTATTCACCAGCTCATTATAAGGCTTTGGGTTAAATCCGTAAACTTCAAATTCAAGAATGCCGCCGCTGTAATAAGCGTTCCAATCTGAAATATAAAACCGCTTGTTCTGCTCGTACTTGATATATCTCGCCTTGACAGCCGGGAAACTTACCTCGTCGGTCTGCTTGGCGCGGTCCTCACCCTTCTGAATATGAGCCACCTCGGTATAATTCTCGCCGTCCTCGGAAACAGAAACGGTGTAATCGGAAATATGCTCATAAAACTGAATTACAACGCGGTCAACAGTGCGGACAACGCCCAAATCCACTACCATCCACTGGTAATCCGCTTTTGCGGATAAGGACAAGCGGGTTGCCGTATTTCCATCAAGGGCAAGATCGGGCGTGAAGCGTCCATCGTCTACCTCTAACCCTGATACGGTGGCTGTCTTGCCCAGAGCGTAGTTACCGTTTAGAATATGGTCGTTCAAATTAATTGTTTCGCTTTTTACCGAAAGGTTGGATATACCGGCATTTATCTGCTCAAGAGGGAGAGTAAAGGTGGAGGAACGGGTGAGAGAAGAATTTTTGTTGTTTACGGGGGTGTAATAATATGTATCATCAACAACCATTATCGTCTGTTTATTATCGGCAATAAGCTTGATGTTTACCGTCTTTCCCGCCTCAAGCGTATATTTATATTTGAAATCGTATACGCCGCGCTTAAAGCCTATTTTGCCCTTTTCGCTTACGTAAAATTCGCCGTCGTCACCGCTTAAAAGCACGGCACCGCCGTCAAGAGAATTCAAGGTAAGGTCAAAACTTGCAACATAGGGCCAGCCGAAAGATTTTGTACCGTCGGGCACTTTTCCCTTTATCTCGGCAACGTTGTGTCTGCCGGGGTCGCCCTCCGGAGCGTAAAGAGAAAGGGTGTTATAACGGGAAACGAAATCCTTGGCGTCGATATTACGGGTCTGCTCGCCGCACCACGTCTTTTCCGCCATAAGGCAAACGCCGCCGCGAAGACGATCAAAAATATCAAAGATAGAAAAACCGCTGTAATCGGTATAAAGATCGTTCCAAAGAGCAAAGTTACCGCCGAGAAGCTGAGGATGGTCGGCATCCACAGAGGTAGACTTATCATAGCCCATATAATTTACGTACCAAGTGGAATACAAACTTTCAAGGTTATAATAATCAGCAAATCCGTAGTTTCCGCCGGGAACTATGTAAAGAACGGGACCGCAGGTGTTGATAATATCATATCCCATTTCAAAAAGGGTTTTATAATCGGAAAGTTCGGTCGCCCAGAAGTTTGCCTCCGCATCCGAAGAAACAGGAGTTTCGCCGTTAAAGCCTTGGTTGCCGAAAGAGCCCCAAAAACGAGGGGTATAACCACGGGAATTAATATGCTTTATAAGCTCATCGGTATAAGCGCGCATAAGCTCGTTGTAGCCATCGGGATATTCATCGGTACCTATATGAACACGCTTCGAAACAAAGACAGGGTCATCACCGGTCATATATTCGTCAAAAAGATCTTTTACAAACTGAATAACCTCGGGCTTGGAGATGTCAAGATGACCTCCGTCCAGCATAAGTTCCTTGTCCACGTTGTTAAAGCAATGGGAATGGGCGGGAGTATCTATTTCGGTAATTACCTCTACACCGTACTCAAGCATACGCTTCTGGTACGCACGGTATTCATCCTTGGTGTAATATCCGTCGGTAGCGGTAAGACCGGGTACATCGCTTTCAAGACGGAAAGCGGAATAACTGTTGGCACCCGCATCATTGATATGGAGATGAATCTCGTTGAGCTTAAAGAAGGCGTAATACTTGGTTATCTCCTCAACATATTCCAGAGGAACCCAGGCACGGGCAACATCAAGCATACCGCCGCGTATCTGATAATAGCTGTAGTCGCGCGCCTTGCCGCAGGGAACGTATCCGTCCGCCTTGACAGACTGGAGCACGGTATAAATTCCGTATAAAAGTCCGATATCTTCGGGCGCTTTAATAGTAATATCCTTTTCGGTTATATCCATTGTATAACCGTCCTTGCCAAGTTCCTCATCACTTTTATCGGTGGCAAGGATAATATCACCGCCTTCGGTAACGAAGGTAACGTTAATACCCAGATATTCGGAAAAACTGTTAGAGATTATGTCAACCTTCGCCTCAGATATGTCCGCTTCCTTTGTGTTGACGGACACGGTGCTTCCCAAAAGGAAATTGCCGCTTCCGCCATCCCATTCGCGGATTGCGGGAATAACGGTAGGCGCCTTGTTTCCTCCTGCGGCAACTGCACCGATACAGCACAGAGGCATTGCCGTTGCGGCGGAAAGTAATAATGCGAGAACACGTTTTTTCATTTAAGCTTCCTCCATAATGTTAAAAAATTCGCCTATTTCATAGACGTGAGAACGCAAGAAATCATAAGATAATATATTTTGAATATCTGCATAGGATTTTATTTCAATATCAGGAAAAAGACCCGAATTAACACCGTTCTTTATCATTCTGTACATCTCGCTGAATACGGGCCAGCGCAGATATGCGATAATGGTCTCCTCCAACCAGAAATCCCATTTTATATCAGGCGTTTTTGAAGCAATATCACGGAAGCGAAGATAAAGTGGAGTTCCGTCGCCTGCATCATGCCAAATATCGGCAAGTGCGTAATCAAAAGAGCCCTTTTTAAGCTCTTTTTCGGCGTGGTGAAAAGCGTCTGCCTCAATAACGGTTATTTTATCCTTGCACGGGAAAAGAGGAAGTATATGGTCGGTGAAAAGTTTTATTACGTTTTTATCCCTTTCAACAACAGTAACGCTTTTTACGTTTTCCTTGCAAGAAGCACGGTATGCAAAATAGCCAAGCCCCAAGCCGTAAGTCACCACGTTGCCGAAGGAGTTTTTAACAGCGTTTTCAAGAGTCGCCGTCTCGTTGGGCATTAATGTCATCCATTCCCTGCCCTTTTGAAGCACTGCGGGAAAAGAAAACCTCTCTCTGAAAAATCCGATACGGGGAATCTCCGTAAAATCTGCAAGCAGAACGGGATCATTATACACAAAACCTTCCCAAGGGGCGAGAGACATTGTTTTTATCTCCCAATCCTTTTTACTAACATCGGGAAAAGAAATGTTTTGGTAATACGGGTTAAGACGGTAATAAAGAGAATCCAGACATTTAACCGAGGCAGGCAGATATTTGCGGATTATTATCCTGTCGTCTTCGTTATCGGTATTAAGCCCAAGTGCCACGGTAAGCGCGGCGCAAAAGGCTTCCTCAGGAGAAGAAAACGAGAGCAGTTCGGACACGTATTCTTCCTTAACGAAATCAGGAAAAAGATTCAGATATGTGCTCATCAGCTCCGCAAATCTGAAGTTTCTGCGGCGGGTATCCTCAAGGCGCGAAACACGGGCTACATCTGCTGCGGACAAGCTTATTTTCATTTTTCTTCCACCGCCTTTCTTTAAGTTTAATTTTACAATAGCAGATAATAAAAGTCAAGATTGAAAAAGGTACGTTTTTATGTTACAATCTATTTGGGGTGATAATCTTGACACACGAAATGAAGCTGCATCCACAGCCCTTTAAGGATATATTTGACGGAATTAAAACTGCTGAATACCGTTTATATGACGAAAAAAGACAGAAAATTTCGGTTGGAGATAAAATTATTTTTACCAATACCGAAAGCGGTGAAAGACTTAACGTTTCCGTAACCGAGGTGGCGGTTTACGATAGCTTTTACAGGCTGTTTTCGGTGCGCGGCGGAAGTGAATGCGGCTGTAAAGGATGGACAGCAAAACAGCTTGCTGATTCAATGCGTGAATACTATTCAGAGGAAGACGAAAGGAGATACGGCGCGGTTGCTATCGGAATACGGCTTGTAGGCCCCGAATTGCGCATTATCGGCAGAGTGAAAAACGATTTCCCTACCAAGTTTGGGTTGCCGAGACAGGCGGGACTGGTTGAAGATATAAAAGGATATATTGAATTCATGCCCGAATACCGCGTGAAGGAAGCTTTTCGCGGTCTTGACGGATACTCGCATTTATGGATACTTTGGGGATTTTCACATGCGGAAAGAGAAGAATGGTCACCCACGGTACGTCCGCCCCGTCTGGGCGGTAATACCCGTATGGGTGTGTTTGCCACCAGATCCCCTTTTCGCCCCAATTCCATTGGTATGTCCTGCGTGAAAATTGTAAGCGTGGACGAAGAAAAATGTATTATACATATTTCCGGCGCGGATATGTGCGACGGAACTCCGGTTTATGATATAAAGCCTTATCTTTCTTTTACAGACAGCCATCCCGAAGCTATAGACGGTTTTGCAGGCGAAAAGAAGGATTATTCGGTAGAAGTTATTATTCCCGATGACTTAAAAGAAAAGATCCCGCCGGAAAAGAGAGCGGGACTTATAGGCGCATTGCGGGATGACCCCCGCCCCGCATACAAGCGTGGCGAAGAAAAGGAATACGGCTTTGCTTACGCGGGAATGGAGATAAAATTTGTGTCCCGCGGCAGCGTGTTTACTGTAACAGATATTCAAAAAAAATAATTCCAATTTACAGGTGAATATATGAATAGTGTGAATAAAACATTATACATCCCTTTATACGGCAAAGCGTACGTAAGCAAAAAAGGAATATTCCTTGACGATAAAAAAGCGGAGGAAATATGGGAAGCCGAAGGTTTTACTCTCAAAGGAAAAGCCAAATCAAAATGGCTTGCCTACTATATGGGAATCAGATGTTCGGTTTTTGATGACTGGTTGAGACAGCAGATGTCAGATATGGAAGATGCGGTGGTAATTCATATCGGCTGTGGAATGGACAGCAGAGTGCTGCGCGTGGGAACTCAAAACCATAAATGGTATGACGTAGATTTTCCGGAAGTTATAGAGGAAAGAAAACGATATTATTCCGAATTTGATGACTATCGAATGATTGCAGGGGACGCAAGAGACTGTGATTGGCTGGAAAAAATTTCCGAAAAGAAATGCGCCATTGTGGTTATGGAAGGCGTAAGTATGTATTTGACCGCCGCAGAATTACAAGGCTTAACAACAAGTCTGTGCACTCATTTTGGGCGAATTTCACTTTTGGTGGATTTCTATACTGTTTTGGCCGCCAAAATGTCAAAGTACAAAAATCCGATAAATGATGTCGGTGTTACTGAGGTTTACGGTATAGAGAATCCTATGTTGTTTCAGCACGGAAAATTTGTTTGTGTAAAGGAACACTCAATGACACCGCAAAAATATATAAATGAGTTAAGTGGTATTGAAAAGTTTGTTTTCGAAAAACTTTATGCCGGTAGCTTTTCGAAAAAGTTATATCGATTGTTTGAATACAGAAATTAGTTTTAGCCGCCGGAAACACAAAAGACCATTGAGAGAAAGAAAAACGGGACTGCACACGCAGTCCCGTTATTTTTAACTGTTTTTCATTGCAGATACAATAATATCAGCACATTTTTCAACGCCGATAACGCTGCTGTCAAGGCAAAGGTGATAGTTGAGGCTGTTGCCCCAATCCTCGCCGGTGTAATTTTTATAATGAGCGCGGCGCTTTGCATCCTTATCCGCAAGGCGTTTTTCCGGCTTATGCTCGCTTTCGCCGTAAAGGCGGACAATACGCTGTGCACGGAAATCATCAGATGCGTGTATAAAGACGCGGAGTACGTCGTCACGGTCTTTAAGAATACGGTCTGCGCATCTGCCGACAATTACGCAGGGACCCTTATCGGCAAGTTCAAGTATGACCTTGCGCTGCATTACCCACAAAAAATCCGAAGCGGACATACCGCCCATTATGCCGGGAACACCGGGGTTTGAAAAGGCATAAGACCACACGCTTTTGCCCCGTGCATGCTCGCCTATCTGTTCTATATATTCTTCGGAAAATCCGGTCTCAAGCGCGACCTGCTCCACTATTTCTTTATCATAATAAGGAATTCCGAGCTGTTCAGCTACGCTTTTTGCAATAGTTCTGCCGCCGCTTCCGAACTGACGGCCGAGAGTAAGTATGTTCTTCACAACAAATACCTCCCAAAAAGCCTATTTATCCAAATAATTCTGTATGTAACCGCCGACCTCGTTCTTGGCTATGTTAAGCGACCAAGCAAACTCCTCACTGACCATGCGCTCTGCAGACCTCAAAACGTGGTCATCCGCATCAGAAAGCCGTTTTCCTGCCGCATCCAACAGTTTTTTCTTTTCCAAAATACAAGAAACCAGCAGTATATGTGTCATCATATCGCCGCTATGCAGCATCTCGCGAAAGGTGTTAAGTCTTACCTTGCGGTCGTCTATCCAATTAAGAGAATTATTCTTAACGTCTGCAAGCACTCCGTCAAGCTGCTCTTTGGTATAAATATACCGCATTTTTCCGCACAAAGCGCTGTTGTCCAAGGGAACGTACAGCACCGATGCCGCGCTGTTTACAGGACGGAGGATATAAAAAAGCTTATCCTCGTCCTCGGAATTACGCATGGGGCCGATATCATCAATAAGGCATATTCCATTTGTTCCGTAAACTACATGTTCACCCTTTGAAAACACTTTACACCACGCCTTTCCAATCATACTTTACAGTATAATTATAGCACAATTGTGAATTTTTTCAAGGGTAAATTTGTACAAACTATTAACAAAACCTTTTTGGATTATTTAAGTTTATCCTTTGCTTTCTCTATAAAACGGTCGGAATTAACTATAAAACGCTCGTGTACGCCCTCTCCTATCTTGCCCGCACTGTCAAAAGCGCAGACAACAAAGCGAAGGCTTCTGCCGTCGATATCATTAAGAGCGCAGGTATATGTAACCGTATCTCCCACCGGAGTTGCGGATATGTGGGAAACGCTTATACGGGTTCCGACAGTAGTCTGTCCCGCTTCCAAATGCTCTTTCACACAGTTCATGCACACGCTTTCCATTCCTGCAATCATTGCAGGGGTGGCAAGCACGTCAAGGTCGCCGCTGCCCATAGCGCGGGCAGTAAGAGAATCTGTTACGGTAGCAGTACTTAAATTTGTAAGTCCGATAGTAAGCATAAAAACCTCCTGTAATTACAAAGCATAAAAAGCTATTCCGATAAACTGAAAAACGCTTCCCGCAATAACAAAAACGTGAAAGGCGTTGTGCATATAACGGCGTTTTTTGCCCAAGCCGTAAAGAACTGCACCGATAGTATAAAATATGCCACCTGCAAGAACGTACAAAAAACCGGGAAGAGTAAGCACCTCAATGGTAGGGACAATGGCAAAAATAATCGCCCAGCCCATAAGGATATAGCATATCATTGAAAAAACGCGGTATTGCTTTAAGTCTATAGCTGTAAGAGTAGTCGCAACAGCGGCACACCCCCACTCTATACCGAAAACCACCCACGCGATAACCGGATACACAGGCCTAAGTGCGCAAAGTAAAATAGGTGTATAAGTTCCTGCAATAAGCAGATATATGGTACAATGGTCGAGAATCTGTAAAACTTTTTTTGCTATTCCCGGTTTAAGCCCGTGGTAAATGCTGGACATACAATAAAGAAGTATCATTGATGCGCCGTATACCGAAGAAGTAACAACGCCGTAAACACTGCCTTTAAGTGCCGAAATAAGGACGCATGAAACCAATGCAAAGATCGCAAAGGCACCGCCTACGATATGGGACACCATATTAAATATCTCTTCGCCTTTTGTATAGGTGGGAAGGATTCTGTCAATAAGTTTTGTTCTCAAAAAAGCACGCCTCCGTTAAACAGTATTGTTATAATATCATCTCGAAAATATAAAATCAAGATTATTTTGTTAATATTCGCATTGACTAACAATAAATATAGTGATACAATTACCAATAAGAGGTGAAAAGCTATGAATAATATAAATAACGCTTTCCAATATCTTACGGGAAAGAAAGTATACTCTTATGACGATTCCTATCCCTCCGCCCTGCAGTGCGGTACGGAAGCTATCGTTATGCTTGAAAACAACGGATGTCTGCCACTCAAGGAAAACGCCTGTGTTGCCGTTTACGGCAGAATGCAAAAGTACTATCTTATTGCGGGCACAGGAAGCGGAGGAAGAGTTAATCCGCCGTATACCACAAATATTGTAGATTCTCTGAAAAACGCGGGAGTAAAGGTTGACGCGGCTACAGAGAGTTTTTATGATGAATTTGTTAAGGAAAATCCTTATGATCCCGATAACGGCTGGACACACCCCTGGTCCCAGAAGGAGCCTGAACTTGATGAGGCCTTTGTTGAACAGACGGCAAAGAAAAACGATACTGCCATAATAGTAATTGCGCGCACCGCCGGCGAGGACAAGGATTGTGCACCCGTGGAGGGAAGCTTTTATCTTTCCGAAACCGAAGAAAACAACATTTCTATTATACGCCAAAAATTTTCCAAAGTATGCGTTGTTCTTAACGTTTGCGGCGTAATGGATATGTCATGGGTAAAGAAACACAGTGTTGACGCTGTCCTTTATCTGTGGCAGGCAGGTATGGCAGGCGGTGACGCGGCGGCTATGGTGCTTACAGGCAAAGCGTCTCCCGATGGAAGACTACCCGATACCATTCCCGTTAACCGCGACGTTTGCCCTGCAGCAAAGAACTACGGCAACAGCGAATATAACCTATATGCAGAGGATATTTACGTTGGCTACCGTTATTATAATACCTTTGCAAAAGACGATATTGCATATCCCTTCGGCTACGGTCTTTCTTATACAAGCTTCCAAATTGATGTGGTTAATTGTGAAAACACAGACGGTACGGTTAATATAGACTTTACTGTTAAGAACATTGGTACATACAGCGGAAAGCAGGTAGTACAGTGCTACTGCAAACAGCCCCAAGGAGTTTTGGGCAAAGCAGAAAGTGTACTGTGCGGTTTTTACAAGACTCCCCTGCTCGCCCCCGGTGAAGAATGTAACGGCAAAATAACCGTCCCTCAGCGCGTTATAGCGTCTTATGATGACAGCGGCAAAACGGGAGCACGTTACGCATACGTGCTTGAAAAGGGAGATTACGTTTACTGTATCGGCGATTCCTCTGTAAACAATACTCCTGCATTTACAGTAACCTTAAATGAAGACGTAGTTATTAAGCAGTGCAAGTCCGCCCTCGCTCCCAAACGCGAATTTGACCGCATGATAAATGCCGGCGGTGTTATCGGCACCGAAAAGGTTCCCACAAGAGAAAGAGAATATCCTCTGCCTGTTTTACCCGAGCTTCCCTTTACGGGAGATAAGGGCATTACCCTTTGCGACGTAGCTGACGGAAAGGCCGAAATGCGTGATTTTATCGCACAGTTTACCGACAAAGAGCTTTGCTGTATCGTCCGCGGCGAGGGCATGAACAGCCCCAAGGTCACTCCCGGCACGGGCGCGGCTTTCGGCGGTGTTATAAAAGCATTATGCGACAAGAAGATTCCCATTATGTGCTGTACCGACGGACCTTCCGGTATACGTATGGTAAGCGATGCAAAGTGCTTCTCATACCCCTCTGCCACCGCTATTGCGGCAACCTGGAACGAGAGTTTGGCGCAGGAAATGTATCAAAACTGCGGTAACGAGTTGGCAGCCTACGGCGTTGATATGCTCCTCGGTCCCGGAACAAATATACACAGAGACCCTATGTGCGGACGAAACTTTGAATATTTCTCCGAAGACCCCGTTCTTGCAGGAAAAATGTGTGCCGCAGTTTGCAGAGGTCTTGACGACGCAGGCGTTTCCGGCGTTATAAAGCATTTTATGGCGAACAACCAAGAGAAATCCCGCCACGATGTTGATTCTGTAATATCCGAGCGCGCTGTGCGCGAGATATACGCTTTCCCCTTCTACATTGCACTTACCGAAAGCAACGTACGCGCCGTAATGACCTCCTACAACCCCGTAAACGGCATTTGGGCGGCAAGTAATCCCGACCTGTGTGTCGGCATACTCCGCGATGATTTCGGCTTTGACGGCTTTGTAATGAGTGACTGGTGGGCAAAGGTAAGCGATGACGACGGCAAGGGCTGTATTACCAATCTTAAAGCGATGGTAAAAGCACAGAACGACGTTTATATGGTATGCTCCGACGCGGAGACAAGAGATGATAATCTTGCCGAATCGTTGACAAAGGGTATACTTACCAGAGCTCAGCTTGGCGTTTGCGCAGAGCATATCTGCCGTTACGCTATACAAAGTCTGTCCTTCAAAGCAATGCGCGAAGGATTCGGAGCCCAAGACCCCAAGACAATGATAGAAGGAAAAGAACCCGTTTTTGTTTCCGAGGTTACGGATAACAAGGTAGTGTTTACTTCTGTAAACGCACGCCGCGCGGTACTTGCAACGGAAATTACGTCTGATACTCCCGCACTCACCCAATCGGATATCCAGCTTATTATAAGCTATAAAAACGCCGCTACCTATACAGTCGGCGGTACCGAAGGAAAAACTGTTACCGAATACCGCGTTATCAGCCTTATCGAGGGCAACAACGATATGGTATTCAAACCTGAAACGGACAAAGTTAAGGTGTTGAAAATCGAGATATATTAAATCTCCACAATAGCAAAAAACGCCCCGTAAAGGGGCGTTTTGTTTTGTGTGTTATTTTTTCTTGCGTTCAGGAATGGAATAAATGCTATCCTGCTTTTCGGTAAGAGAGTTATCTTCAGTTATATCGGTAAATATCTTCGAAGCGGCGGCATCTGCTGTTTCATTATAATAATCCAACTGCCAGTTGAGGATTGAATTGCCACTGAAATACATTACGTGGTATCCGTAGCTGGTAGCAACAATGCCGGTATCCCCCGCTTTGCGTGTTTCATCAAAGCACCAAGCGTCAAACTCCTCGACCATTTGGCCCTTCACAACTCTTTTGTAAAGGCCGCCGGTTGCAGACGAGCCGGGGTCTGCGGAATAGCGGGTAGCGAGCGCGGCAAAATCGTCCTCACTGCCGCCGTTGAATTCTGCAAGTATGCGCTCCGCCTCGGCTTTTGCTCCCTCCTTGGTATCGAAATCATCAAGGGAAACGAGGATATGGCGGATATTTACTGTCTTCTGTGTATCAAAATAAGGCGCGGTAACAAGCATATACACATTATAACAGTTTTTTGTGGTATCCTGAATAACCTTTGTGCCGTTTGCTTCGGCTTCTCTGAACAACCAATCGCCGAGAGTGCCCGAAGTGTATGCAACGGAATCGTTCTTCATTCCGTCAATCACCTTTTTCACCGCTTCATCGTCTTCATCAAAAACGTCTATCTTTCCGTTGGTATAATGATTAACGGCAGCAAGTTTGAATTCCTCTGCGTCCTTGGAAAGAGCGATGTTTTCTGCAGCTGTTTTTGCTTTTTCCTCTGCAGCCTTGTCGTCCTTGGAGTATTTTACAGAATACATAAGGTAATCCACACGCTGACAATTAACGGGATTTTTCTCTTTATATTTTTCTATTTCCTCAAGGGTGGCGGCATTTTCTTCATACAGCTTTGCGTTGTATTCGGCTGCAAGAGCGGAAAGATACAGTGCCTCGTAAATATCTTCAGTGTCAACACCTCTGCCGTAAAGAGAAGTATCGTAGCCCTCTGCGCGGGTTTTAAGCGCCTGCTTGATATCATCGGAAAGATCAAAGCCCGCTTTTAACGCAGCTTCGCTGTAATAAACGTATGCGAGCACATTTCCGTAAGCGGCATCGGCAAAATATTCAAAAAAGCTTTGCTTTTCGTTAAACGCCTGCTTTTTCAGGGGCTTATCTTTATCAAAAGAAAGTGCATTCAGCGAATCGCCGTATTGTTCGAGAAAATATTCATACTGCTCATAGATGTAATAGCTGAACATTCCTTTGGTTACGGTAAAGTTTTCGCCTTCTATAACCGCGCTGTTAAGCGTTATACCCGAATCCAGCACCAGATTGACACACAGAACGGTAACCAGCACAGCCGCGATAATACAGCCTATAACAGTGATGGATTTTTTGATAAATCTGTTGCGGTTTTGTATTCTTTCTTTTTCCAAGCGGGCGGCTTTTCTCTGCTCCGCCAGATATGAAGTTTTACTTGATTTTTTTGACATTGTTTTTTCCCTTTCGGTAAATTATAAATATTATAAGCACTGCGGCAACTGCACCGCACACAGAAACTGCGGTGATAATCCAAGTGTTATCCGAATCAGGCGCTTCTATGGGCACGCTTTCATCCGAAGGCTCGGAAATTATAGGTTTATCCGCACGCACAACCGTAACGGTATATTTTATCTCCGTTCCGTCCTGAGCTACGCAGACAAACACAACATCTGTGCTTCCCACAGGATATTTTTCGGGAAATTCAACCGAAACGGAGGTTGCTTTGTCCCTCGGTGAATAGGTGAACTCGGGATTCGGTGCATCGTAGGGGATATTCAGCTTGTACGCAAGCCGTTCAGATACGAACTGTGGAAGCATATCGCCGACCGACGCAGAGAGAGTTGCGAGAAACGGATCATTGGATAGAATCTCCTCGCTGCTTCGGGTTACATGTATTTTATAATCAGTGGAAACACCTGCAGGCGAGGTATAACGGATATTCACCGTAAGCTGGTCGCTTTCCGGTATAACCGTATCCGAAATGTCCAGTTTACCGCCATCGGGATAATCAGTAACGATATCAACGGTAACAGCATCAAAGGGCACGTCTACGTAGTAATTTCGCACGGTGGGGTTAAAGGTAAAATACTCCGCGTTGGTAATGTCCATACTGAAATCCGACGCAGTTCTCCGTTTAACAACCGACGTTTTGGTAATATCTTCTGATGACAACACCTGATTTCCAGCAGTGACACCGCAATTTTTAAGAACAAAAGAAGTTTCCTCAAGAGGTGCATCTTCTTTTACTCTGAACATAGCAGTGCCGAAGGTCTTAACGGCGCGGGTAGAAGCAAGTCCGTCTTTATCGTAAGCGGAAAAGGTGATAACGCCGTCCTGCACTGAGGAAACGAGAGTATAGTTTATACCCGTAACGTATAAAAGTTCAAATACCTCCGCATCGTACTCCAGCCTGCCGCACACAGAATCCACGCCCTTACCGCGATCTACATAAAGTATGACGGCAAATTCACTGACAGGATGCAAAACAGCAGGAACAGACGCGGTAACGCTGTACTCTCCGTATGGCAAAGAATGGGAAGTATTGAATTCGTTTATCATGGAAAGCAACAGCTCGGTATCAATGTCATTAATGACTCCGTCTCCGTTGCAATCCAACGCTGATATGGAAAACAGACCGATATTATCACCGTCAATGGCATTTTCAAGCAGACGCATATCGGCAGATGTAAGCATTCCGTCACCGTCGGCATCGCCTAAAACAACAACATTTACACTTGTAATAGTATTGCCGGTATCGGAAAGAAAGCGTATTACATTGCCTGTTCCCACAAAACTATCGGGAGAAACATCCGCGCCATCAGCGCCGAAAACGCGGTGTTCCGCTTCGGAAGTTATTACAGAAGAAAGATACTTTGCGGTGGTACCTGCGGGAACTATACAAAGTCTTTCCATAGAATCAAAAACAATATTAGAGTCGGAAAAACCGATAACCAGCTTGGTTACGGTTATTTTTATATTGGTGCTGAATCCGCCTGCGGTAACGGTCACCACAGATACGCCCTCACTTACGGCTGTGACCAATCCGTTTTGGTCTACTGTAACGCTATCGCCCGAAACAGAAAAATCGGCTTCTACGGCAGAGGCGCCGTAGGGCAGATATTCCACAAGAAGATTGGCACTGCCTCCTATATTCATTTCACGGTCGCCGCCGGAAACACTTATCCCCTCCAGCGCGGGAATGACCGAAAATTCACTTTCAAAGATGATACCGAAAGGCATTACGCATTCCAGACGGTGGGTACCGCCGACATTATACTCTCCGCCGCCGAAATAAACGCCGTCTACGAAAAGCTCGCCTTTATCTGTATAAATCTCGGTAGAGATATCAAAAACACCGTCAGCGCCGATAATTTCCGGATTCTCTCCGACATGGCTGCCGCCGTGTACCGTAATACCGTATTCGCTGAAAGAAACGCATTTGCCTTTTCCGAACTCGCCGCGGTAAACTTCGTGAGAAAGCTTTTCCCCTTGGGGAGTATATACGCCGCCTGCGGTAAAAACAAGTCCGTTCATAACGGCTGTTATCTCATGGGGGATTTTGCCCATAACATCGCCGTTTACTGCCAGATAAACAGTGTCACGGGAGGTGACGTAAACTCCATCGGTAAATACTCTGGGGGTGTCTCCGGAATCAATACTTCCCAAATACTGTCCGTCAAACCCGAACATTCCTATTCCCTGAGAATTGGCGACAAACACGGTATCCGAATGTACTGCGATATCCGAAATACTGATATCACTGATAAAGACTAAATCGTCTCCGTCAAAAAGAACAAGATCGTTTCCGTATTTAGCCGCCATACCGTAATAGTCGGCGCAAGCCTTATCAGGCACAGAAAGCGAGGTGTGGTAAACGTATTTGAAGGTGCGGGAATCTACGGTGCAAAAGCCATTTTCAAAAAAGGCGTAAAGCTGACCGCCGCCTGCGGTAATATAAAGAGGAATGTCAGTAAAAGGCAAAACGCCGGACGAAGCCAAGGATATATCTGTATAATACACTTTGCCGCCGCAAAGCATGTATATTTTACCGGAAGCGCTGTCAAATGCCATTTGCTCTGGCGTTACGGAAAGATATGCCGACGACGTGTAAGAATTGAACACCTGCGGCATGCCGGTTATACCCATATCAACGGGAGCGGCGATATCTGTAATATCCGAAAAGACCACCAGACCGCTTTCCTTGAAAAGAGCAAAAGAGGACGTAATACAAAGCAATTCCTCGGCAAAGGCATAGAGTAATTCTCCGCTTGAAATATCAACAACGCCTACAGAGGTGTACGCCGCCCCATCCTTAACAGAAAGAATATTTCCGTACGGCGTGGTGAGCACGGGAAGGTTATCCAGATACAGTCGGTTATCCTCAAAGCTATAACCGCCATAGGGCACATAATCATCTGCAAGGCTGATATCGGGAGCTTCAGCACTTGTAAGCGAAGCGCGGGGAACCGAATATACACTATCCTCAAGCAAAATATACAAAAACTCATCGTCTGAATCAAAGCCTTTTATCCTGCCGGAAAAATTCACTGTACGCAGAGGAGATGAAAGCTCTGAAAATTTATATATACGCATACTGCCGGTATCGTTACCTACGGCAACAAGATAACCGTGGAAAAGATCGGAATACACCAAAGACTCGTGCCTGAAGCCTTGAATCAAGGCTGCGGACGTACTTACGGTAAAAGAAACCAAAGATATAAGTACGCCGTCTTTATCGGTTACGGTAACGGTATAATCACCGTCAGACAAAACTTTTGCTCCGCTAAAGGCTGTTCCGTTCACCGCAAATATTCCGTCTCCGTAACCGAAAACGGTAATACTGTCTTTGTATTTTGCGCCGTCCTCTGCGCCGATAATATAGGCGGGAGCGCCCATATTTACACAAACAGAATGGGAATAATACTCGTTTTTAAGTGTGAAGGTGTGATATCCGTCAGAAATAGTGGCGCCGGATACATAAGGCACACCGTCTATATAACCGTAGCCGCCGGAATAGGTAATACTGTTTTTATTAACCGAATAAACAGGTTTTTCGGAAGCGATGGTAAATGTAACGGTCTTAACTGTGCCGCCGTAATTCAAACGGAATATGTGGATACCCGGCTCATTAACCGTGTCTCCGGAGATAAAAGGCTTGCCGTCAAGTGTGGCGTTGCCTTTGTTAAAGGTTATTGTCGGAGGAGCAGTGAGATGCGCTCCCGAATATATTCCCGTAATTATGGGCTGCTGTGCGGCTTTAACGGTATCAAAAGCATTAATGACACCGTATCCGGTATAAGGCGAAGGTTGTGTGCCCAAAACGGACATGAGCAAATAAGTAAACTGAGTACTGTCCAGCTTGTTTGCTGCGGAAGCCGACAAAGCGGCGATACCGCTTACCATTGCGCAGGAGAAACTTGTACCGGATTCGGTTTTATATCCGTTTCCCTTTATATCGCACACGGTGATATCTCTGCCGGGAGCGGAAACGTCAACCTTATCGTTAAACTGGGAAAAACGGCAGGCGGTTCCGTCTTTTTCCGAAGCTGCAACGGATATAACGCCTTCATAAGAAGCGGGATAAAAATATTTTCCCGCAAGTGTTCCGTCCGCTCCGTCGTTTCCTGCGGCGGCGACAATTATACAGCCCTTTGAAACGGCATAATCAACCGCGCGCTGTTCGCTTACCGAATATGAATATCCGCCGAGAGAGATATTTATAATATCCGCGCCGTTGTCGGCGGCATTATATATTCCCGCTATAAGCTGTGATGAATATACTGTTCCCTTTCCATCGGAAACACGGACGGGATAAATAGTAGCATCCGGCGCAATACCGGTAATTCCCACACCGTCGTCTGCGGCAACAATAAGACTGATAACGGCAGTTCCGTGTCCGTCCTTATCGCCGTAAACGCCCTTTTCGCCTTTAACGGCATCATATCCCTCAAGTATATCTGCCTTTGCAAGTTCCTTATGAGTTCGGTCAACTCCGGTATCAAGCACTGCTATGGTAACGCCCTTTGCGCTTCCCACAAGATTGCGCGCTTTATCAACAGCGCAAAAATCCGTTTCCCATCGCGTCTGCTCAATATCGGCATTAAGTAAAGTACGTTCAACCTCTTTCTCCGCATATTCGCAATAAGACGAAAGGGCGGATATATCAGAAGTGGTTACGAGATACACGTTTTCCGATTGAGAAATGACGCTGTACTCATACTCCGCAAGAAGCTCCGCAGGGTTGGTTCCGTGACGGAAAGTGAGAATAAAACGGGAAAAAGCGTCTGTTTCCTCTGCTGTTCCCGCTATTGAAGCAAACACTTCAAGACCCCCCGCATTAAAAGCGGCGAGCAAAAAGGACAACATGAGAATTAAGGAAACTAAACGCTTTGTCATTTTAATAATATACCAAAAATTAATATGTGAAGTCGGCGACCTTTAAGAAAAATCGCCGTAGATTTTTTTCATTTGTTCAGAGTAGACGGTGTGAGAAGCATCGTCATAAATATAAAAAATATTTTCAAAAACCATGCCCTCGGCAGCGTCTTTTTTTGCATCCACCAACACCAAAGACGGCTTTTTGTCTTTAGACGGGCAGACCACACGCAGACGCTTGGGCTGAAGTGAATGGTTTTTAAGCGAATACAGCAAACTGTCAATACGGTCGGCGCGGTATACCATAAACACGTTGCCTCCGCTTTTTACACTTTTTGATGCGGCGGCGCAAACGTCGTCTATATTACACAAAACCTCTCTACGGGCAATATTGAGGGGTGCGGATTGATTATCAAAACCGCAATCGTTTTTAAGATACGGAGGGTTGGAAACGCAGTAATCATACTCCCCTGCTTCAAACTCCTTTAGCGCTGTAATATCGCGGCAGAGGGGGGTATAGCTTTCGGCAAAACCGTTCTCCAAAGCATTTTCTGCCGCAAGACGGACATATTGCTCCTGAATTTCTACTCCCGCAACACTTTTTGCTTTGCCTGCAGAAAGTAGCAACAGACCTATAATTCCGCTTCCTGCGCCCAAATCGATACACTTTCCTCTTGACGAAACGAAATCTGCCAAAAGCAGGGCGTCCGTTCCGAAACGGATACCGTCTGTATACTCGGAAAGCAGTATTGATCTATTCACCTTGGTCTTTATTTTTTCCATATAAAAATACTTCTCTTTCCGTAAAAAGGTTACACAGTAAAAAATATTTTTTTACAGAAGAATAATGCGCCCCGTTAAAGGGCGCATTCTTTCCGAACACAGCTTATTCAGCAATAGCCTGTACAGGACATGTACCTGCGCAAGCACCGCAGTCCAGACAAGCATCTGCGTCGATACCGGCCTTGCCTTCATCGTCAAGAGCGATAGCGGAAACGGGGCACTGATCTGCACAAGCGCCGCAACCGATGCATTCGTCTTTGTTTACCTTATATGCCATAACGGACACCTCCAAAATTATTTTTCTGTATGTATAATAACACAATAAAATGCTTTTTTCAAGTAGTTAAGCGATTTATTAACTTAATTTTAATAATCTCCCAACGCTTCGCGTATTTTAACGATCATTTTTGAAAAAGATTGGTTATAGAGCATTTTCTTACTATAGTTTCCTTTGAACAGATAACCGTTTGCAAACATTATATCGCTGTATTCCTCAAATGCCTCACTGCCCAAAGTCGTGGAGACGGCGGTATTCATAAGATCCAGATATTTCTCGGAATCGGTAGCAAGGGAGGTGCGCTTGGTAAGAGCGTAGAAGACGGAATCATAAAGGCTGTTTTTAAGCGAATAATCGGTATCATCGCTGACCTCATAATTCCAGATAGCCTCAAGATGCTCTGCATCCACGTTGGCGTCTCCCGGACCGAAGGTATCGTAATAAGCGTCGGGAACGGGCTCGCCTCTGTCAAGATAAGACTGAACCTCATCTATAAAATCGGGGTTATACACTTTCACCTCGGTTTCAAAAGAAACGGTAATACTGCCCATCTCCTCAACAAGTGCGCGCAGACCGCCAAAATCAAATACAGCGTAATAATCTATATCATATCCAACGAGATACGGCACTGTTTCTATAATTTCAGCAGGGGTGCGCAAACGGAGATATGAATAAAGAGGTGCGGTCTTTCCGCCGTTATCCACCACGGTATCGTAGGGAACGTTGGTGGTAAAATAAATACCCTTTTTCTCATCGATATGAACAAAGAATATATCGGCAATATGCTCGCTGTTTGCCATACCGATAAAGGCAAAATTCACGACACGGTTACGGTCGGAAACCACGGTATCACCTGAAGTATCCTGTCCGTCAAAAGTTTGCGACGTTTCTTCGTCGCCGCCTTTATCAATCTGACCCAAAAGAACGTCATCGATATACGGAACAACTACTTTCCATGCAAGTAATCCGAATATGACAAGAAAAAGCAAAAATACTATTAAAAAATTTCTGAAAGCGGCAGACAAAATTCTCCACTCCTTTCCGAGTCTATTATAATACATAAAACGAGGTTTGTCAAATATTATTATAGTTTAACGGTAATATTGACTTTTTTGAATTAATATCATATAATAACTATATTATGTATACTTAAGGGAGTATTGGACTATGAGTGTATTCGAGGGAATTCTCTATGGTCTGCTTCAGGGAATAGCGGAATTTCTTCCCATCTCCTCCAGCGGACATCTTGCGCTGGCGCAAAATCTGTTTGGCGCATCTTCCACCGAAGGAAACGAATATCTTGCCTTCAATGTATTGCTCCATCTTGCCACGTTGGTAGCGGTATGCACTGTGTACCGTAAAGACGTATGGCTGGTGATTAAAGGATGTTTTACTTTTCTGAAAAAGCTGTTTACAAAAAAGCTTAATCTTAAACGTCTTGAATACGGAGAGAAACTGTTCGTTATGCTGGTATTCGCCACACTCCCCCTTGTTCCCGCGATCCTCGTTAAAGACTGGCTGGAGGCAGTATCATCTGTAAGCTGGGCGATAGGACTTTTGCTCATAATCAACGGCGCGGTACTGTTTATATCCGATAAGCTTTCAAAAAACAGTCTTACACTTAAAAAGACAAATCCCGTAAAAGCCTTTTATCCCGGTGTTGCCCAGATATTCGGTCTGCTTCCCGGCATATCAAGGTCCGGCATAACTATCACCGGAGGACTGCTGGGCGGATTTAAGCGTGAAGACGCGGTAAAGCTATCCTTCCTAATGTCTATCCCCGCCATACTGGGAGCAAGCGTACTTGAGTTGCCCGAGTTTTTTGCAAACGGAATACCTGCAGACAACGCTTTGCCTTTTGTAATAGGTGCAATAACCGCATTGTTAAGCGGATTCGGTGCAATAAAGCTGTTGCAGTATGTATCCAAAAACAAAGGGTTTGCAATATTTTCGGTTTACTGTATCGCAGTAGGCGTTTTGGCAATTATAGCGGATATTTTTATATAAATACAAAACATAAGGATAAATAAAAAATGGCTACGAACAATAAAAAAAGCGCTCCTGTAAAAAAAGCGGCAAAGCCGCAGCAAAAGAAAACCTATAAAAACGAGCAAAAGAGCGCGCCAAAGAAAAATAAAAATATTGTAATTGCGCCCTATATAATATTCATTGTCGCGTTGTTTATTACACTTACATTCTTTTTCGATACCAAGGCAGTGGGTAACTGGGTGAATATCGCACTTGATTGGCTGGTTGGTAAAGGAAAATACTTCCTGCCCATATATATGTTTGCCATAGCCTTTATGTGGAAAAGGGACAAAGAGCGCAACGCCCTTCCCCTTAAGTCAATACTGTATACGGTAAACATACTCAACCTGCTCACCATTATCCGCCTTCTTAAATTCAGCGGCGGTGCTGTGTGCGATTGGGCTACCGATCTGCTTACCGAAAAAGCCATTGGTACCGTTGCCACTTGGGTACTGGCAATTATATTCTTTACAGTTTCCTTCATTCTCCTTTGCGGAAGCACTCCCGATGCGGTTATAAAGAGTATTGTTAATTTCTTCAAAGAAGCCGATTATTCTCCCACGCCCAAAGAAAAGAAGGTAAAAGAGCCCAAAATAAAGGTTAAAAAAGCGGTTAAAGAAGCAGAAACGGTTACCGAAGCAAGCGGACAGAGAAAGTTTGATCTGCCCGAGCTTGACCCCGAGCCTGCCGCTCAACAGGAAGAAAAACATGAAATAAACCGCAGTGCTCCTTGGGAGGACGCACAAGCGTCTGAACCTATTGAAGCTGAAACTGTACCCGAGCCTGTTGAAGCGGAGATTGTGCCTGAGCCAGAAGCACAGGACGAGATTCCCGTTATTGAGGAAGCGGAGGATATTGCCGCACTGGAAACCGAGGAAGAGCCTTTGCTTGAGACCGAGGAGGTCACCGCGCCCGAAACGCCCTACGTATTCCCTCCCCTCTCCCTGCTTATTGAGGGAAACGATTCTGACGGCGGCTACACTCAAGCTGATATACGCGCTACGGGACAAAAGCTTGTTGAAACTCTGGAAAGCTTTGGTGCAAGAGCAAGGATTGTTAACACAAGCTGCGGTCCTACCGTAACAAGATTTGAATTACAGCCGGAAATCGGCGTTAAGGTCAAGCAGATTATCAACCTTTCCGAGGATATTGCCCTCCACCTCTCCGCATCCAGCGTAAGAGTAGAGCCCATTCCGGGAAAAGGCGCGGTGGGTGTTGAGATACCTAACCGCCGCTCGTCTATTGTGAGACTGCGCGACCTTATATCCACCCCTGCTTTTAGGGACAGCAGTGATAAGCTGCTCACCTGCTTGGGCAAGGATATTGCAGGCAACCCCGTATTTTTGGATATTAAAAAGATGCCCCATCTGCTTATTGCAGGTGCAACGGGACAAGGTAAATCCGTTTGCCTTAATTCGCTTATAATATCACTGCTTTATAAAGCGCGTCCCGATGAAGTAAAATTAATACTTATCGACCCCAAGAAGCTGGAACTTTCCGATTATAACGGACTTCCCCACCTCCTTGTGCCCGTGGTTACCGAGCCAAAAAAGGCGGCAGGTACCCTTAACTGGGCAGTAATGGAAATGGAAAGGCGTTTTGAGCGTATTCAGGACGTTAGCGCAAGAGATTCCCGTGAATATAACGAGGCTATTGCAGGCGACCCCGAAAAGGAATATATGCCCGATGTGGTTATTGTTATCGATGAGCTTGCCGACCTTATGATGACAGCACCCGATGACGTTGAAACATCTATATGCCGTCTGGCGCAAAAGGCGCGTGCCGCAGGTATGCATCTGGTTATCGGTACGCAGAGACCGTCTACCGACGTTATTACCGGTCTTATTAAAGCGAACATCCCTTCCCGTATTGCTTTCACCGTTGTTTCCCGCGTGGATTCGGATATTATTCTGGGTCAGAGCGGTGCGGAGCGTCTGCTGGGTAAAGGCGATATGCTGTATGCTCCCGTAAGTGAAATAAAGCCTCTGCGTGTTCAGGGCGCATTTGTTGACGGCAAGAAAGAGGTTGCCGCTGTAACTCAGTTTATTAAGTCTGCCGCAAGCGTTTCCTACGATGAAGCCGTAATGGAAAAAATTGAGCAGGAAGCAAAGATGTGCGGCGTGAAGAAAAAGAAGGTAGCCATTGAGGAGGACGCCGCCGGCGAGGACGACGACAAGGACGATCCCATTAAGCTGAAAGCGATTGAGGTGGCACTCGAATACGGAACAATATCCACTTCCCTGCTTCAGAGAAGGTTGTCACTGGGCTATGCAAAAGCCGCCCGTATTGTGGACAAGCTGGAGAGAAGCGGCGTTATCGGTGAATTTGACCCTACCACAAAAAAACGCGCAATTCTTATAACACCCGAAGAATTTGCGGAAATGAAGCTTAATGCAAAGGCAGGAGACGAAGAATGAAAAAAACAATTACACTTTTAGCAGTATTTATTCTTGTAATATGCCTGTCCGGATGCGGAAGCGGGCTTACCACTGCATACGGCGAGCCTATAAACGAACTTGCGGAGGCGGTGGCTAGCGGCGACACCGACGATTATCTTGACGCCTTTGAGGACGACTATATTGACGGACTTGAAGAATACTACAATATAATCTCCGATAAGGGCCTTGAAGCGACAGTTGCTGAAACCCTTTTGTTTACAAGAGAATACAACAAGGAAAATTACGGTAATTTCACAAAGATAACTCTTACCGAGGTAAGCAAGACTTCCCTTGACGATTTTCCTGCAGATGCGGTATATTCAGGTGATTTTAAGCCTGACGGAAAGGTTGGAGAGATCCTCAGCGTGACCGTAGCATACGTTATTGAGGGTATTTCCGGCTCATCTGAGCAAAAGAACGCTACCTTCACCGTTTATTCGGTTGACGGTGAGTATTATCTGCACCCGATGCATTTGCTTTTTGTCTTCCAGTAAAAAAGGAGAAGAAATATGAAATGTCCTTATTGCGGAAGCGAGCGCGTTGAACAAGGCGTTGCCTGGGGCAAAAGCGCTGAAACCGGAAATATCGGTCTCAAACACAGCACAGGTTCAGTTCTATTCAGTCTTACCGGTGTGGCACAGGTGTATTCCGACCTTTGTCTGGATTGTAAGACTCTTCTCCGCACCTATATAAAAGAAGATACAAACAAGGATTGGAGCCACGAGCCCGGAAGCATCGGAAGTTTATAAAAAACAAAAAACACCCCGCAAATGTTTTGAGACATTTGCGGGGTGTTCTTATTTAGCTTATAAGATTTAACAAATATTCATACCAAGCTTTGGTGTTACCGGAAGAAGTGTTTACCATAAACACAATATCGGTAAGGCCGTAATCCTTGAACTCTTCATAGATGTTCATGGAAACGTGGCGGGGATCTATAACTATAATGTTTCCGTAATGCTC
>JAZSIT010000160.1:0-2420 GCA_045533895.1 Eubacteriales bacterium | reverse complement strand
AGTATTCAGGATATCCTTTGGTAACCGAATAATGCGACAAATAGAGGCTTACGTGCCCATAATGCTTGCCTGCGGCGGAAACGAAACCGAGGCGCTTGATGACATTTTGGCGAGAAAGATACTTCGAAAGCTTGAGCAGTTAAGCCCCGCTTTTGTTAAAAGCGAAAGTGATAATCTTATCGCCTTGCTGGACGATCTGTTTGGTATGAAAAATCTGACGCAGAGCGCAGAGCATATTAAACGGCTTAAGAGAAACGTATAAACGTATAAAAATCATTCTGAAGCCACTTTCAAAAGGGGGAACGGTTTATGCAAAAGAAAATGCTTGACGCGATGCACAGCAGATATTCGGCTTACCTTGAGGTCAAGAAAAACCAAGGGGAAGACGGAAAGCTGCAACGAGCGTTGATGCGAACCGACAAAAAAGGAGAAAAAAGCGATACCGTTCTCAGCACCTGCGAAATTAAGACCGATTGGCTGGAACATATCGAAAAGGCGCTACCCTTTATTGAGCGCGCTGTCTATGAAAACAGACAGTTTATTTTGCGTCAGGGAGAAACCGTGCCTATTGAAAAAGTGAGAAGAGTCTCCAAAACATCAGTTGAGCATCTTGCGCGGCACAGCCAAATGATAACCAGAGCGCCTGCGCCGGGTGAAGATATAATACCCGAAAAGATACTGATGACAGAAAACGTAGGCACATACGCGGTGTACGAAAACAGATTTTTATATATGCTTCTTTGCTATATAAAGGATTTTTCGGAGATTAAGTACACAAAGATAAACGAAAACACCAATTTATTTTCTACCGAAACAGAATTGAATAAAACTATAGCGGATAAAAGCAAGAAAATCAGTTTTTCGCTTAAATACAAGGAAATATCTGCAGATGGGGTGCCGGAGGAGCTTGCGGCGAAAACCGCAGACGGATTAACCCGTATCAAACACGTTATCGCGGCGGTGGACACCCTTCTTAAAACGGGTTTGATGATAGAAGTATCCACGGCGCCTTTGCTTAAACCGCCGATTGCAAGGACAAACGTGCTTTTGCAAAACACCTGCTTTGCCGCCGCGCTGGAGTTATATGATTATCTTGTGGCGTATAACGGAAGCGGATACGTAACCAAGGAGCTATACAGACACAACGGCGCATTGACAGAAGACGGACGGGCAGACTATGCAGAGCTTGTTGCCATAACCTCATATTTATCATACCGACACGGCGGACTTTATGACGAACTGGAAGAAAGATACGAGCAACAGCAAGAAGAACTGCGAGACAAGGAACGAAAAGTCAGAGATGCGCGGATAAGCGAACTGAAAAAGTCTTTGGGTGACACTTCGCCTGCGGTTACTGAATACATTATGGCGCTGGAAGACAAATGCGCAGACGCCGATGAACAGATAAAACGGCTGTATGAAGGAAAAAACCGTTTGCTGGAAGCAGAGAAAAAGCTGGCAGAGGCGCAAGAAATACGTGCCGCCGCAAAAGCGGAAACCGAGAAGATGAAAACCGAGCTTCGCCGCTGCGAGGAGCTTGAACGAATAAACGCGGAAAAATACAGACAACAGCTTGATATTGCCGAAAACTCTTTGCGTCTTAAAGACGAAGAAATTAAAAAGAATTTTGCAAACCACAAATCTGAACTGGAAAAGCTGACAGAAAAGTTCAAAGCGGAATATTCCGCGCTGGCACAAGAATATCACCTGCAGAGCGCCAGAATACGCGCCAAGCAGCTTTCAGACGGCGAAGGCGCAGGCGACAATGAAGGAATGTCCAGAGAAGACTTTGCACGGCTGGAGACGGAATATAATGCTTTCAAAAAATATTTTGAATCTTGTTGGAAAAACACCAAAAAGCAGATACGCCGCCAAGAGCTTTGGAAAAAATAAGCCGTTGCGGCACAAAGAACAAAAAGGAGGCGGAAAACCATGAAAAAATCAACAACCAAGCTGTTTATTACTATCTCTGTAACAGCAATACTGATTTTTGTTACTGCCACCGCATTCTATATAAACGTTTTAGGTAACAGCGAGCTGGAATACAGCGTGCGGGCACATCTCAATTCCGCTTTTACCAACTCCGAAGCGGTTTTTATGATGATATTTTTCTCGTTTATGCTGTTGGTTGGGCTTCTTGCACTGGTAATATCCGTCATTCCCCTTTTTATCCCTCTTGCAAAACGGCACAAGATTTTGCAAAAGACAATAAAAAAGCGGAAAAAGGACAAAAAGAATGACGGAATAAGATTCCCGCAGCTTACCCGAATCGATGAGGGAATCAAATCCCTTCAATCCCCTGTATACGATACCTGCGACCTTGAGGCTCTTTGCCAAAGATTCCGTGAGTATGCGGCAGGAAAGCTGGGTCTGTATTACGATATTTCCGATATACGCCGTTTTATCGCCGGTATGGGAAT
>JAZSIT010000100.1:0-10049 GCA_045533895.1 Eubacteriales bacterium | reverse complement strand
AGTATTCAGGATATCCTTTGGTAACCGAATAATGCGACAAATAGAGGCTTACGTGCCCATAATGCTTGCCTGCGGCGGAAACGAAACCGAGGCGCTTGATGACATTTTGGCGAGAAAGATACTTCGAAAGCTTGAGCAGTTGAGCCCCGCTTTTGTTAAAAGCGAAAGCGATAATCTTATCGCCTTGCTGGACGATCTGTTTGGCGAGGATGCGCTCACTCAGAGCAGACAGTATATAGAAAAGCTGCAAAAGGGATATTAAAACACCTTTATGCGGCATTGGCCCCGTCTTGTTTAAGGGAGAAAAATATGGACAAGAGAAGAAAAGCGATAAAAATAACCACATACGTTGCAGGAATTCTTGCTGTTGCATCGGCGGTGCTGGTAGCGATATTGCTTACAATGAGCGCGCTGGGCATTATTTTCCCGAGAAAACAAACCCTGATTCTGCGCACCGATGATGTTGTAATGACATACAGCTCGGAGCCGGTTTACGGAGGAATGCCCGTTATATCCTACGATTCCCTTCTTCCCGGACATAGGCTTGAGGTTACGGAGGAATGCCGATACACAAATGTGGGCGAATATGAAAACGTACCTGAATTTGTTATACTGGATTCCGTGGGCGCCGACGTTACCGATATGTACCAAATACATACTAAATTCGGTAAAATAAAAATAGAGCCCCGTCATCTGACAGTATACAGCCAGAGCAAAGAAAAACGGTATGACGGCGAGCCCCTTGTTTCGGACGAGATAGTAGCCGCAGGCGGTTCCTTTGCGGAAGGACACACGCTGGTATGTGAATCTACCACAAGCATCACCCTTCCCGGCGAGCAAAAAATAATGCCGTCATATATTGTTACCGATAAAAACGGCGCCGACGTTACTGACCAATACAAAATAACCGAAAAACTGGGCACTCTTACCGTACTGCCCCTTTCTGTAACTATAACGACAGAATCTGCACAAAAGCAGTACGACGGCACAGCTTTATCTGCGGACGGATGGCAACACACCGCAGGAGAACTCCTTGAAGGACATACGGTGAAAGCAGTATGTATTACCAAAGAGATCGAAGTAGGTGTATACGAAAACCGCGCAGACGTAAGAATATACGACCAAAACGGCACAGACGTAACCCAGCTTTATGAAATAGTTCTTATACCCGGGTTGCTTACCGTGGACCCTCTTGTGCTTCACATAAGCACCGGTAGTGCCGAAAAGGAATATGACGGAACTTTTCTTACTAACCATGAATGGGAGATAACGTCCGGTTCCCTTGCAAAGGGTGAGAATATTGAAGCGGTAAGTTTTCCGCAAAGGAAAAAAGCAGGCGAAAGCAAAAACGAAATAGTTTTTAAGATAACCGATACAAACGGCAACATTGTAACAGACAGGTATAAAATAATACTGTCTGCGGGAACGCTGACCGTTACACCTCGCGCCATAACCATACAAACGGGAAGCGCAACAAAAAAATACGACGGTACGGCGCTTTTATGCCGCGAATATGAAATTACGAAAGGAAGTCTCTGCGCCGGCGATACGTTGGAATTATCCTTTACTTCAATAGTAAATATAGGATATACGGAAAACTATATTATTGACCACACCATATACGGCGAAGTGGCAGGAGGCAACAAAACAGACGTAACCTTAAACTACAAAATTACCTTTGATTACGGCACGCTTACCGTAACTGCCGATTAAGTTTATTTTTAACAGCAGACGGAAAGGAGGAAAACAAAAGTGACGAATAATACCGGTATTCCAACTGTAAACACAGAATATGTAACTTATCCTGCGGGAAGATACGAGCAATACGAAAGCAAGATACGCAAGATATCCAATGTAATAAGCTTTATCCGCAGACATAAGGTGATAATATCTATCGCCCTTGTTGCGGCAGTTGCCGCCGTAATTAGCTTTACTTTCTGTATCGGAATATTTACTAAAGATATACAATGCGGTGACTATACATACGGCGAGAATCTTACTGTTTCCGCAAGTGCGTTTTTATCCAAGATAAGATACGAATACGCGGAGATTGGCAGTGACAGTTGGAGCAGCACCCCTCCCCTCCTCCCAGGCGAATATAGTGTTCGCGGCGTATCCGAAAATCCTTTCGGAAAGAAACGCTACAGCAATACGGCATCTTTTGTACTTTCCCCCAGAGATGCTCAAATATTAATTTCTGATGCTTCCTGTGAATACGGAAGTCTAAACGACGATTTTATTAATCAGATAATTCATCTTACAGGTTTTGCGGAGGGTGACCGTCTTGAGGACGTTAAGTTTACTACCGAAAGCGAAAGCTGGGAGGAAGTAAAAGCTACTGTATCGGAATTCAGAATTATTAATGCTGACGGAGCGGACGTTACTTCGTCATACAATATTACCAAAAACGACGGCATAATAACGGTGATTCCGAGGAAAATAACCGTAAGTACTCACAGTGAAGAAAAGACATATGATGCTGTTCCCGTTGACAAACCCCAATGGTCATTAAGCTACGGCTCTTTGGCAGAAGGCGACCAATTGCAAATATTCTATAAGACTTTGCCGGTAAATGCAGGCAGATATTCTGCCGTGCCCGATGATTACAAAATTACCGACACATCCGGCGAAGACATTACTTATAAATACGACCTGCAGTTTGAATGCGGAACAGTGACAATTCATCCCAGACCGTTGTCATTTTCCACCGGAAGTGCGGAAAAGGTTTATGACGGAAAGACGCTTACATGTCCCGAATGGGCCTTAACAAAGGGCACTTTGGTTGAAGGACACAAGCTGTCCGCAGAAGCCGTGGGAACACGGGCTATTGTAGGTGAAAGTAAAAACGTACTCAGCGTCGCCATAACAGACGGCAACGGAAATTACTTTACTGATAATTACAGTATCAATGTAGATACGGGAACACTTACCGTAACCCCCATTGTTTTGACCTTCACCACCGATTCCGCCCAAAAGGTTTATGACGGAAAATTGCTGCAAGCTCCGGGGTATAAGCTTATTTCGGGCAAGCTTCTTCCGGGACACAGACTTGAGGGCGAAGCTAACGGAATGTTAATTGACGTAGGCGAAAAGGACAACACCCTCTTAGTTATGATTTACAACGAAAACAACGTTAACGTGACAAATGCGGGATATGAAATAGTGGTTGAATACGGCACACTGAAGATAACTCCCCGCCCTATCACCATTACTTCTTCAAGCGCACAAAAGCTGTACGACGGCACAGCGCTTACGGCTCACAGCTTTTCGGTACCGGATAACTCATTGGTAAACGGTGACGTTGTTAACCCGAAATTTACCGGCTCACAGACCGAAGTGGGAGAAAGTCCCAATTATTTCACGGCGATGATATTAAACGGAGGCCGAGATTGCTCAAGAAATTACGATATAACCTTGAATTTCGGCACTCTTAAAGTGCTTCACAATGAAAATTTCGACCCCAACAATAATCCCGGCGGTAACGGCGGCGGTGACAGCGATATAATAATAACTCCCGGAAACGGCGGTGGCGGCGAAGAACCCGGCGGAAGCCAGAACGGTGACGGAACAGACTACAGCATTTTCGGTGTAGGCGGAGCGGCGGGAATTGGATTTCCTCCTACTGATGCGCCCGAAATTATATATGCAAGAGTTAAGCTGACGGGATACGGTGCATATCCCTTTAACGCCTTTCTGCGTGCTACCTCTTACGGTGATTACAACGGAAGCGGATTTGACGCGGCAAGGGATTACACAAAATCTCATATCTCGCCCTTGGATTTTATTGGGCGCTCCTTACCCGGCAGTTCAAACCAGCTTTGGACCCTTCACGTTGAGAGATTATCGGGTTGTCCAGTTATCATTCCTTATTATTCCTACGATTCAACCATGTTCGGAACGAGTGACTCCTATTTCCTTTCGGGCATGAACGAATACGATTATAAATTCGTAAAGCTAACAGACGATATTACGGGAATGAGACAGTATACCCGCAATATTGTCACCGGCGAAGAATGGGATTATACCCAATACGTTTATGAGGAATATCTGCAAATACCTGAATACACAAGATCCGAGCTGCTGCGTATCGGAGAGGAAAACGGTATATATGATAAAGGAGATAAATTCCTTCTCGCCGATGCCATACGGAAATATGTTCAAAACGCAGGTAGATACAATCTTTACGGTGAACAATATCCCTCCGGAGTTGACGTAGCGGTATACTTCCTTGATGTAGTTAAGGAAGGCGTGTGCCAGCATTTTGCCGCGGCGGCAACAATGATGTACCGCGCATACGGTATTCCCGCAAGATACGTGACGGGATTTTCCGTAAATCTGGAGCCCGAGACTACAGTATCTCTGTCCACCTATGACAGACACGCTTGGGTGGAGATATACTTTGATTCTCTTGGCTGGATACCTGTCGAGGTTACGGGTTCGGGATTCGGTGCGGCAGGCACGAAAACCGAAATAGGCATAAAAGCATACAGTGCTACAAAGGAATATGACGGAAAGATATTCAGCGAGTGGAACAGCAATAAAATTGTCGTTACCAACGGACAGCTTCTTCCCGGACATACAATGAAGGTGCAACTTAACGAAGGCAGATATCATACCACCCCCGGCGTATACGCAAACGAAATAGCAAGCGTCAAAATATACGATTCAAACGGCGAGGATGTTACCAACAAATACTATAAGCTGTCTTATAAAGACGGCGAAATGACCATAAAAAAACGGGCTATTGTTATTCAGCTCGGGTCAGCAAGCAAAAAGTATGACGGCACGCCGCTTAAATGTGAAGAATGGCGGTTGGTTAGCGGTACTATACTTCCAAATACGGAAATCAGGGTCGAAACGATCAGCGAAATAACCGAGGTGGGAACTGCGGTAAACCAAATACTTCACGTTTACGTTTATGAAACCAAAAACGGAATTACCAAGGACGTAAGCAGTTGCTATGATATAAAAGCGCTTGCGGGAACGCTGGAAATAACCGAATAACGCAAAAAAGACCTCCGCACGAGGTCTTTTTTTTTGCCGTAAATAAATACTTTAACGGTTTTTGCCGGGAGAAGCAGCTTTATAAGTATTGCTTTCCAAATAAGAGTTATACTCTTCAAGGCTGCCGTTAAAGACGTTTACATCGATATATTTTTCTTCACCGTCATATCCGTTAATTTTGTCGCGGTTAGTGTATTGCCAAAAGGTCCAAGTCCTGTTATCAGATAATTTTGGGGGTGAAATAACGTTTCGTATCCAAATATCGTATTCTTCGTAATCGTCGGATAAATACAGCTTATAGGATTTTTCTGTTGCATAGATAATGGGTTTTTGACCGTAATGGGCTTCCAACATATCGAGCATTGTCTTTAATTGCCTTTCAACATCTGCTCTGTCGGGCGGGTTGCTTTCTTTATCGCCATAAAACTCCAAATCGATTACGGGAGGCAGCATACCGTCAAAGGGCACAACGGTATTTATGAAGTTTTCCGCTTGAGTTTTGCCCTCGCTGTCATAACTGAAAAAGTGATATGCACCTACGGCAAGAGAAGTTTTTTGCGCCTCAGCAAAATTGTAATCAAAATTCTTGTCCACAAAAGAACTTCCTTCGGTAGCTTTTATAAAGACAAAAGAAATGTTTTGTGACGCAAGAATCTGCCAATCTATCTCGCCCTGATAAGAGGAAACGTCGATACCCTTTATATCATAGCTTTCGGCATAAATGCTGTTGAGAATTATTACGCCGTTCCAAACTAAAGCGAAAAAAAGCACAGCACACGCCAAAAACACGGTCACCGCGATAATTGATATTTTACAAAGCTTCTTTTTCAGAATTATCACTCCCCTTTCTCTATTATACCAAAGCAACAGAAAAAAGCAAGTATGCCTCGCCCTTGGATAGAAAAAAGCAGTATAACGGTGCGTAAAGTGGGGCAAGAAAAGCCAAAAGGCGCGTGACCGTATTGTTCGGCAAACCCGAATTTATCTCTCTATTTCTATCAACACGGCTCTGCACGGTGAGCCCTCAGCGCCCTTCAAATTCAGGGGAGCAGCATTCAAAAAATAAACGCCTTCCGAAACCGCCGCCAAACGAATCCCCTCAAGCAAAATAACATTAGCAGACAACAGTACAAGATGCACTGCCATTGGCGCATTTGGCGGTCCGACTGTTTGAGACTCATTTCCCAAAAGCAAAGCGCCTGACGAAGCGAATACCTTTGCCGCATCAAAAGACACTTCTGAGTCTCCTTTTATAAGAATTCGCTTTGCCGCTTCAGTATTCAGCGCTTTTGCTTTTTCGACTATATTCAGAGCATCATTGCCGGTAACAACTCCATGATGCTCTGTAACATAAGCCATTCCCACAAGGGCATCTAAGCTTATCTCATCTACAGTTTTACCGTCTTTAATAAAATGACGCGGCGCATCTATATGCGTTCCGTTGTGGGCGCACATACTAAATGCCGTCAAATTATATACTTCCCCTTTTTCCATTGATTTAAGTATCTTTTTCTCAGGGGTCGGGTCGTCCGGATACACCTGACAGTTGAAAACTTCTTGTGAAATATCGTAGATTCTCATTACGTTATTCTTTCCTTCAAATTCTGATTTATCAAGCTGATTATATCACTTTTTAGAAAACAAATCAAGGCAATGGCTTGTATATCATCAGCATGAAGTTGCTACTATCAGAAGAAGTTTTTATTGTGTTCGCACGCATCTTCAATAAGCGCATCAACAGTTTTTCCATATACCTCGGAAGCGGTTATGCAATCGCAATATACTTGTAAAAACTGTTCCAACCCGCCAAGCTGTTCGATGCAATAATCCACGAACACAAATCCAATATAATATTTATAAAAATCACTATTCTTGTCGATTGAAGCGATCCCTAAATCTCTGTATAACAAATGCGCTTCTAATCTGGTATAATTCTCTTTATTTAACGGAAGCCCCTTCTGAGTTAAAAATGTGCTTATGGCTTGATATGCCTCACTGTTTGTATCAGAAAAAACATCGGCTTCTTTGAAATATCGGTATTCTTTCCCCGTAATGCCGCCGTAGAAGTTTATGCTTACATATTCCGCCAAGCCTTCAATAAAAATGTCGTCAGGCTTATAAACCATATCCGAATTGTTTCCGGTTACCATGTGAACGTATTCGTGTATAAAATCCTGCGGTAAAACACAATACATCAATTTTTCACGCCAGAAGCATTGGGAACGGTTTTGTTCTTTATCATCAATATAACTGCTATCAAAATAGCAAGCCGCTCCTTTTGCGTGTTCAAGCGTGTAGCTGACTTCAAGATAATCTCTTATTTCAGCCATTACGGAAACTGCCTCTGTGACAATATCGTTAACCGTATTTTCTTCAAAGTCCTTTTTAGAAAGATAAAACGTCATCCACTCGGTATTAACAATATAATAAGTATCGTTCTGTGCGATTTTAGATACCTCTATGCTTTCGGACAAAGATTGATCAGCATGGTCTCGGATACATCCGCACAAAGAAACTGCAAAAGCCAAAACCAGCGCAATAGATATAATACGATTAATCATATTTGCTTATCCAAGACAGAAGACGCTGTAAACTCTCACCGTTAAAATCGGCGGACAAGGCGTCTATTTTATAATAACTGCAATCGGGATTATCTTTTATAAGTTCAAACAGCGCATCGGGCTGTTCCACAGGAAAAGAAGGATTTTGCAAATGGTGCATAAGCAAAACAGGACCGTCTAACTTTTCGCTGAACTTAACTGCAGAACGTAATTCGTATTCTTCGGGAGCCTCTTCGTAGGTTTTTCCTATGATAGCGTTGAACAAGTTTTTCGCTCCCTCTCCCCTTGCATTTCCAAATTCGTAAAGATCGGTAATAACGTCGATCACAGCGCAACCTAAAATTCTGTTTTCAGCATCTTCTGCAAACAAACGGAGTGCCAGCACAGAGCCTTCCGAAGAGCCGGCAACAAAAATCTTGGAGTTCTCGATAAAACTTGCTGAATCAAATATTTCCAAGAGTTTTAACGAATCCGCAAGGTCTTTATTTCCGCCCAGATCCCGCACACCTTCGCTTTCGTCATATCCTCTTGCATAGGGTCTGATAACTATTATGTCATTAAGTGCATAAGTTGCCGCAAGTGAGTTCAAATAAGTACCTACCTGAGGAAAATATATCAAAACAGGATAGTTTTTACTTGTATAATCCTTGGGAAGAACTACATCTGCCGCCAAACGGCCGTTTTCGGATTCATACAGCACCTTATATGCAACAGCACCCTTTACACTGTCAGAAAGTGTTTGTTCTGTTACAGATATTACCCCATTCACATTTTCCAGTTTTTCCATTGCGGTAATAGAATTAGTTTCTGCCGGAGGCACAGAAGATTCGCTTGCATCATTTGAAGTTTCGACTATTGACATATCCTCGGAAACCTGCAATGAGGTATTTGCATTTTCGTTATCGCAAGAAGAAAACAAACAAGAAACAAGTATCAGTGATACGCATATTAAAGCAAGAAGTTTTTTCATACTATTTATCATTCCTTTCAAAAACATACCAGTACGGTTTTCTGCCGCCATAGAAATAATCACCGGATTTATGCTGAACAAACAGAAAATCTTTTCCGTTAATTGTTTTAATGACATATTCTTCTGCGGTCATTTCTTTATCGTCAAGGACAAAACCTTTAGTATATCTTAACATATAGTTACCGCTTCCAAACGTTGTTCGGATATTTTTTGTGCATATACCCCGCGGCATAAAATTAATAATGTTTATATACAGATCCTTTTCTTCTGTAAATTTAACACACGGATCGAAATCAGATATTTCCGATATATAATCAACCGCTTTCCACACACCGGATACTCTGTTGTCTTCGATAAACGGAAGGTCGGTTTTATCTATTCGGGCACGAGCCTGATGTTCGGTATAAGCGATATTGCTTGTTTTACGGTATAAATAGGATTGTATATCCGCACCGTTATCGATACATTCGTCGCTCATATATTGAACTATCATATATGTTTTTTCATCACGATTGAGTATTCTGTAATAATTTGGGATAGCAAAATTGTATTTTGAAGAAAGTCTGTACAATATACCTTTTGTCCAAAAAAACATCCAAAAATGTGCACCGCCCGGCAACAAGGTCAATTCGCAGTGAGGCATTTTATTACTGTCAACTGTTGTGAATAATAGTTTATTCTCATCCAAAAGTTTTCCGCACAACTCCCATTTCCCAACGACATCGGGATCATTATCGAAAGGTATCAGCAATGCCTCGGACAAACTTGGTTTTCCGTTATTAACAGAGCAAATATCATCAATTGTTTTGATTTGTTCTTTAATTCTACCTACAGATTTGTTGAGCGATATCTTTTTATCAAGTAACATTCCCCTCAGTTCTTCGTTGGTTGATTCTTGTATCTTTTTAATCTCTTCCAGTGAAAAGCCGAGTTCCTTATACAATAGTATTTGTTTATATTTTTCAACAGCATCGGTAGAATAAAATCTGTATCCGCTTGATGGATCTATTGCATCAGCTTTTAGTATTCCCTCGGCATCATAATACCTTAAGGTTTGCGTGCTGACACTACAAATCTTTGCGAAAGCACCGATTTTTATCATATTTACACCCCTTACATTGACATTATAACATTATAGTAAACTATAAAGTCAAGATGTTTTTGTTAAAAACGGTTGAAAATACAGTCTTGCGGATGATGATATACGCCTAACGGCGATAATATACACGACTGCGTCGTGATGATATGTCAAGCCTGCGGCTTGGATAAAAAAACGACAGGTCGAAACCTGTCGTTTTTTTGGTGCGGGTAATAGGACTTGAACCTACACGAAGTTGCCCCCACTAGAACCTGAATCTAGCGCGTCTGCCAATTCCGCCATACCCGCATATTTTGGCAACGGCGTAATTATAGCACACCGTCGCGATATTGTCAAGGGGGATTTTTTAACTACTTGATTTTTTCGTACGTATAAAGCCATTCACGGGCGATAAGCTCGTGTGCCGCAGGATTGG
>JAZSIT010000188.1:0-13421 GCA_045533895.1 Eubacteriales bacterium | reverse complement strand
TTCCGCAAACATAGCCGCATGCTCACCCACACCGCCCACAGGCGAGTATTTTTTGAACACCACTTCGTTTTCTCTGCCTGTAAATATCTCCAGCATTTCGCCTTCGCGTATGCGCATTGTCCGCCGAATTTCTTTGGGTATCACCACACGCCCAAGGTCGTCTATTCTCCTTACAATTCCCGTTGCTTTCATATATAATATCTCCTTTAATTTCAAATCGTGATGTTATTATTTGTAAAATTAAGGTGATTTATGCAGTTGAACTTGCTTTTTAGATTATTCGTGATAGAATATTATTGAAATATTACTTTTAATAAGCGGGAGGGTTTATGTCGAATATAATATTTCACGATAAGTATAAACGCGATTGGATGCGAGCGTTTCCTTTGGGAAACGGAAGAATAGGCGCAATGCTTTACGGCGACCCCCACAAAGAAACCATTGAAATAAACGAGGAATCTCTTTGGAGCGGGAAACAGCTCGAAGAAAAGTATATCTCGGATACCGATACTCTTGATGAAATAAGACAACTGCTCTTTCTGGAAAAATATGAAAAAGCGGCACAGCTTTGCACAGATACCCTTCTTGCCACACCTCCCCGCGTAAGGTCTTACCAAAGCTTTGGGGAACTGTACTTTGATTTTGATGATAAAGGGGAATACTGCAACTATAAAAAAGAATTGAATTTGGAAAACGCCGTTGCCGCGGTTTCTTATCGAAAAAGCGGTATTATCTATCAAAGCGAAACCTTTATAAGCGAGAAATACGATTGTCTTGTGTATAGAATCCGCTCATCGGGCGGCGTTTTTTCCTGCCGTGTATCCATGGAGCGGGGACAGGATGCAAGTACGACGGTAATCGACGGAAACACGGTTTTGCTTAACGGTCAGATAATTTGTCCGTATGACGAATTATATGGTGACGGATTTGCGGGTATGCGCTTCGGCGCGCGGGTGTATGTTGTCTCAAACGGCGAAATGTCCGATAACAAGACAGAAATCTCTATTTCCGACGCCACCGAAATAACCCTTTATGCTTCTTTCACCACTACCTATGATATTAAAAAATTCAATTACGATAATAGTATAGACTATCAACAGCGTTTACTGGATATTATAAATTCCGTATCGGGCGTTGATTATGAGGAGATAAAAAAGGAACATATAATATCTCACAGAGAACGGTACGATAAGGTCAGCTTTGAGCTTGATGCAAATACTTTTGCGGATGTCCCCACCGATGAACGCCTGCGCAGAGTGATAGAGGAGGATGCAGATGACCTCGACCTATATACGCTGTATTATAATTTCGGCAGATATCTTTTAATAGAAAGCTCCGGCAAAAACGCCACTCTTCCCGCAAATCTGCAGGGCATCTGGTGCAACGGATTTACACCTCCGTGGGGGAGTGATTATCATACCAATATCAATTTGCAGATGAATTATTGGTGTGCGGATAATACCAATATGTGCGAATCCTTTTTGCCCTTTGCCGACTATGTGAAAAAGCTCAGCGAATTCGGAGCTTTAACCGCGCAAAAATTATTCGGCGCATCGGGTTGGACTTGCAATCATACCAGTGATATATTCGGGCGGACCGGCGTGCACGATTCGGTACAATGCGGATTTTTCCCCATGGCAGGCCCTTGGCTCTGCCTTAATCTTTGGGAGCATTACGAGTTTACAAGGGACATCTCTTATCTTGAAGAAATATATCCCGTAATGAAAGGCTCGTGCGAATTTTTGCTGGATTTTTTGGTTGAAAAAAACGGCGTTTTGCTTACCGCTCCTTCCAATTCTCCCGAAAATTGGTTTTATTATTTGGATGGCAACGAGAAAAAGAGCAGTATGTTTACCTACGGCGCCACCATCGACTTTGAAATTATCCATTCTCTGTTTACCGCAATGATTTTTTCCTGCGAGCTTTTGGGCAGACATTTGTCCTTTGCCGAAACATTAAAGAAGGCGTTGGACAAATTACCGCCTTTGCAGATAAGTGAGCGCTACGGCACTATTTGTGAATGGATAAAGGATTACGAGGAAGCGGAGCCGGGACACAGACATATTTCCCATCTTTTCGGGCTTTATCCCGGCGACCGGATAAATGAATCTACCCCTGCGCTGTATGAGGCTGCCAAAAAAACAATTGAAAGACGGCTTGCCTACGGCGGCGCGGCAACAGGTTGGTCAAGAGCGTGGGTGATAAACTTTTTTGCAAGACTAAAAAACGGCTGTGCCGCAGAAGAAAACTTAAAGCAGCTGCTAAAGCGTTCTACGGCTGAAAACCTCTTTGATATGCATCCTCCCTTCCAAATTGACGGCAATTTCGGCGCAGTGGCGGGTATAACGGAAATGCTGTTACAAAGCCATATTGGCTCTGTCGGGCAAAGAGTAATTGAGTTTTTGCCGGCACTTCCGCCCAAATGGAAACGGGGCTGTGTAAAAGGCTTGAGGGCGAGAGGGGGATTTGTTTTTGATATTTCATGGGATAACTCAAGGCTTACCAAGGTTGTCGTTATGTCGGAAACCAAAAACACCCTGCGTATAAAGCTTAATACAGATGGTTTTTCAACACAAAAACCATATATCGTTTCCGATTCGGCTCTCTGTATGGAGCTCGAAGCAGGTGAATATGCGGAAATTTCTTTTTAAGAAGTTATAAAGCATAATAAAAAAGCGAGGTTATGCCTCGCTTTTTGTTTTTATGGGTGTTTTTCATGGTGTTCTTGCTAATACTGCCTTTACTACCTGCTTTACCCCTGCTTCACGCAAAAGTGAAGCACATTCGTCGATAGTTGAGCCGGTGGTAGTAACGTCGTCTATCAGCAGTACACGGCGATACGCCGCCGCGCCCGCAACAGCGTAAAATGTGTTTTTTACGTTTTTTCGTCTGCCTGCTGCATCCAATAGCTTTTGGTCGGTTTTTCTGCTGCTTTTTCGTTTTAATAATTGCAGCATGGGTATCTCCAGACCTTCTGCCACACCTGAGGCTATCAGCCGGGATTGGTCGCCGCCGTAGATACGTATACTTTTCGGTTTTCGCGGAACGTATGTAACGCAATCAAAGCCCACGCTTTTTTCTCTTTTCACCTTTTCCGCAAGGAGCTTGCCGAAAAAACGGGCAATCCGCTTGTCCGGCTCTCTTTTAAGATTAAGTATGGCGCGTTTTTCATCGTGAGTGTGGTAATAAAACAAAAACACGGTGTTTGTGCTTTTTTCGCAGGAGCATTGGTTACGTGTGCATCCGCACCGGGGACATTCTTTTATAAGAGATACTTGAAAATCTTTTACGCACTCTTTGCAAAGGGGAAAAACACTGTCTGCCGTTCTGCCGCCGCATATACAGCATTGGGGTGCGAAGAAAAGGTCTGCCAGTCTATTCAGCCGTTGTTTTAGTCCTGCGCTGTTTTTCATGGACGCACCATCCGTCCTTTCCGCTTCGCTCCAATGCTCCGAACAGACGGGTTTTAAGATGTCTGTCGTTTCTGGACATTTCCTCCAGCATCTTTTTCGTGTCCTCACGGCGGGTGTTTCCGTCTGCAGGGCAGTATTTGGGCGAAACCTCAATTTTGTTTTTGTTTATAAACCCGATAATCTCCTTCTCGGGGCAATATATCATAGGACGTATAACCGTTACGCCGATACGGTCAAGATAAGTCACGGGAGAAAAGCACGCAAATCTGCCTTCTATAAACAGATTCATCATAAGGGTTTCCACCGTGTCGTCAAAGTGGTGCCCTAACGCAACCTTGTTACAGCCCAATTCCACTGCCGCCGTGTTAAGCGCTCCTCTGCGCATATTTGCGCACAGCGAGCAGGGGAACTTTTCCTTCCTTATATTAAATACTACTTCGTATATATCGGTGGGAATAATATGATGCTCAATCTCCAAGCCATTACACAGCTCTGTTATATTTGAAAGGTCAGCACCGGGAAAGCCCGCGTCCAGCGTTATCGCCACAATTTCATATTTTTTATGGTAAAACCGCTTTAACTTTGTCATAAAGCAAAGCAGGGCAAGGGAATCCTTTCCGCCGGAAACACCAATGGCTATTCTGTCGCCGTCCTGTATCATATCATAATCCGCGCAGGCGCGGCGGGTGTACCCAAGCATTTTTTGTATTCCGTCGAATTCAAGCATATTTTTTCCCTGCCTTTCAAAAATGTATTATACATTGTCTTTTTGTTAAAATCAATACAAAAAGACGGTAAAACGTTTTTCACACTTCACAAAATTAAAGAAAATTAAAGAAAACTAAAGAAAAAGTATAGATTTCTTAAAAAAATTATATAAAACCTCTTGACAAATCTTTTTTGCGTGGTATAATGGCAGGGCACGAAAAAAGAAAGTATATATTTGGAGGAAATTTCTCATGTCCACATTCATGCTCAGAACCGAAGATGTGAACCGCAAGTGGTATGTAATCGACGCCGCAGGCAAGACCCTCGGTAAGGTTGCTGTTACCGCTGCTACCATCCTTAACGGTAAGCATAAGCCCGAGTACACTCCTCACGTTGATTGCGGCGATTGCGTAATCGTTATCAACGCAGAAAAGGTTGTTCTCACCGGCAGAAAACTTGAACAGAAAACCTATTATCACCACAGCGGCTATATCGGCGGTCTCAAGGCTGTTAAGTACAGCACTCTTATGAGAACCAAGCCCGAAATGGCAGTTTCCCTCGCAGTTAAGGGTATGCTTCCCAAGAACAGACTGGGCGATGCTTCTTTCGCACGTCTCAGAGTTTACAAGGGCGCAGAGCACGATCAGCAGGCACAGCAGCCTATCGCTGTCGAAGTAAAGTAATAGGAGGAGCATAAACAATGACTTACACACCCGCAAAACCCTATTTCTACGGCACCGGCAGAAGAAAGTCCAGTGTTGCAAGAGTACGTATCGTTCCCGGTACCGGCGTTATCACCGTTAACGGCAGAGATATAGACGATTATTTCGGTCTTGAAACCCTTAAACTGGTTGTTCGTCAGCCTTTCACCGTTACCAACACTCTTGGTAAGTTCGACGTTATCTGCAAGGTTAACGGCGGCGGTATCTCCGGTCAGGCAGGCGCAGTAAGACACGGCATCGCTCGCGCTCTTACCCAGGCAGATGAAGCAGCTTACCGTCCTTCCCTCAAGAAGGCTGGTCTTCTCACTCGTGACCCTCGTATGAAGGAAAGAAAGAAGTACGGTCTCAAAGCAGCTCGTCGCGCAAGCCAGTTCTCCAAGAGATAAGTTTTTATTTCTCATACACAAAAGCTCTGCTACTGCAGGGCTTTTTTGTTTGTTTTGCGGTTTTTTGGTGCAAGCAAAGAACGCCAAAAGGTATTTACAAATGTCGAAACTTGTGGCATAATAAGGTATAATAACCAATCGATAAACTCAACTTTATCGAAATGGCTTTTAATGAAAGATGCTATCTTGATAACGGAGGTAAACAAATATGGCAGAAATAATCTGTGATAATAAGCGTTTGGTTTATTCAAATCGAATCTGTTGCATAAGTAATGATTCGGTGGACTTAAAGATCGATTTGGCTGACGAGGCTGTAATTAACATCATATTTAACTTTCATTACGAAGACGGAGATGGAATCAAAACGACGATGAACTCTCCTGAGAATGGCAAGGTTGTTTTTGATCTGACAAACTATACCAATTCTTTGGGAACTGGAATGACTAAACCTGTTCATATCGGTGCCTTAAATAATAAAAATATTTACATAATTTTCTACGTATATCGTTTGGGTAAAGATACATTTCCAATACTGGACGTTAGTCTTTATTTGGAGGTTTGATATGGCTACAACACTTAACACCTCCACGGTAAATACAAAAAAGGAAACTCAAAAATTAGAAGTTTTTGATAACACATCTGAATTTGTGGTAAAAATCAATGAGTCAAAAGCAAGGTTGATTTATAATAGATATTTCAAAGCTACAAGCGGCGGTACGGTGTTGTCGTTTTTTGGTACTTTTATATCTTGCTTGTTGGCAATTTTTACAGCAACGTTTAACGATGTTTTTGGCATTGAGGGATCAGCCGCTGTTTTATCTGCGATATTTGTTCTTCTCACAATAGTTTTTGGTATATTAACTTTTGTATGGGGGATCAAATGGATTATTAGTCTGTTTAAGTTAAATGAAAACTCTTTTATCAAAGAATTAAAGGGTGATAATAAAAATCCAAGTAAATCAGCAAGTAAAATTCAATCTGTCGCGCAAAATGACCATTGAATGTTGGTGCAAATTTGGTGCAAAAACCTATAGAACGATACGGGAGTTATGCAACGATATTTAGAGGTATAAACGCATCAGCGAAAACTCCAAGAGATAAGTTTTTATTTCTCATACACAAAAGCTCTGCTACTGCAGGGCTTTTTTGTTGTCGGGGTCCCCGAGAAACCGCAGGTTTCTTGGGGTGATTTTTACGGGGGCCCCAAAAATCCGAAGGATTTTAGGGGTAATTTTTTCTTTACAAGCGTTATATAACGTGTTATAATGTTTACGTAAAAAAGTTTTTTCCTTTTTGTAACCTTTTCGCCTATTGCAAAGTATTATATATGAGAAATAATATGAAAGGGGTATTTTTATGAAAAGAATTGTTTGTCTTTCCTTGGTGCTGGTGCTTTGTCTTGGCATCTTTGGCTGTGAAGAAGGAGTGAATAATGCTTCAAGCATTCCGCCTGCGGAGGATTCCTCTTTGCCTGCAGACAACTCGTCCTCGCCCGATACGGATGTGTCAACACCTGACGAAGACGTGTATATTGTCTATGAAGAAGATAACTTTTTTGCAACAGAAGAAAACGTGCTCAAAGCGTGGTCAGGAGAATATTCCAAAGAAAAGTATAAGGAAGTTATACTTGATTACAGAGAAAACTGTACTCCCGTTACCTTCAGTAATATCGGAGATAACAAAAGCGTTACCTTTGAAATAGATTTTGAAGCAGTGTCCGGTCATGCGAGCCTAATATCCCGTGTTGATGACAGCGATATAAACATAGAGCTTACGAGTTATATAGATAGTATTATCATAGCTGAAATAAGCGGTAATAAGGTAACCATGGAGCTCGGCTGGTGGTATGATGACAGCTGGGTAAATAATCATCCCGTATGGTCTTATCTTGTGAGCTTGAAGGATATCGAAGGAAACAGTCATTACTATTATTTCAGAGTGGATTATTCGGCTCAAACCTTTGAGGAATTATACCCCTTGTCTTCCGATGATGCCGAAACAGTTACGGGCGAAGATTATTTTTTGTCCGGCGAAGTTATCGGTAAATATACGGGTGCGTTGGTTTTGAAGCTTAATTCTCAGCGCGCTGTGGAACAATGGGGCGAAAAGGTATATGTAATTACCGAAAAGGCTGACGAATGGTGTGTAAGAGATCACATAGATCTTCGGTTTACCGAGGCGTTGCGCCCACACAACACCACCCAATATGTTAGAATTTATACCGACGAGGTGTGGTCTCATGAGGAGGTTGCGCCCGAAAAACCCATAATTTACTTATATCCCGAGAACCCTACAGTGTGCTCTGTCAGACTTATGCTTAACGGCTCTCTTACCTGTACGTATCCCGATTACGAAAAAGGCTGGGATAACTTTACAGCTTTCCCTGACGGAACTTTGATTTTCCCCGACGGCAAGGAATATTACGCCTTGTATTGGGAAGGAAAGCAAAATACAGTGTGGGATTTTACAAAAGGCTTTTGCGTACGCGGTGAGGACACTGCAGAGTTTCTTGAATGGGCGCTCCGCGAACAGGGACTCACTCCCCGTGAAGCCAATGAATTTATAGTTTATTGGCTGCCCGTTATGCAGAATAACCCATATAACGTAATCTCTTTCCAGACCGATGCATACGCACAAAACGCGGTTTTGGATATTACTCCTGCGCCCGATAGCATGCTCCGCGTGTTTATGGCTTTTTACCCAACGGACACGGCGGTGGATATCCCGCCCCAAACCTTTTCTCCCTTTGTCCGCCAAGGATTTACGGTAGTAGAGTGGGGCGGAGGTCAGGTCAATAAACCGTAAAAACCAATTTACAGCACTTGCTTTTTGCAGGTGCTGTTGTTATTGGGGGTGATTTTTACGGGGTCCCCGAGAAGCCGTAAGGTTTCTTGGGGTGATTTTTTTTGGCTATTTACATTTATTATATTGTGTGGTATAATTCGTCAAAAGGTTTTTTAGGAGCTTGTTATGTCTGTACAAAACGCTGTTGCCCATCTCAAAAAATACGGGCTTGAAGATAAGATAATGTTTTTTGAGGTTTCCTCTGCTACCGTTGCGGAGGCGGCTGAGGCTATCGGCTGTGATGGCGCGGAGATAGCAAAAACACTTTCCTTCCTTGTTGATGATTCTCCGGTGCTTATCGTCGCGGCAGGGGACGGAAGAATAGACAACGGTAAGTTCAAAGCCGTGTTTCATACCAAGGCGAAAATGCTTTCCTTTGAACAGGTCGAAGGTCTTGTAGGCCACGCCGTTGGCGGAGTTTGCCCCTTCGGAATAAAGAATGGCGTTAAGGTATATCTGGATGTTTCCTTAAAGCGGTTTCAGGTAGTATATCCTGCTTGCGGTAACGCTTCCAGCGCAGTAAAGCTCACTCTCGCAGAATTGGAAAAAGCATCCGAATATATCGCTTGGGTGGATGTTTGCAAGGAAATTATATAATGCAAAAAATATAAACCGAGGGGCTACAACCCCTCGGCTTTTGTATTTTATTCGTAAAAATATTCACAAACATGAAAATTATCCGCTTTTGTGCATAAAACCACTTGATTTCTGTAAAAAAGGTAGTATAATGTATTCACTAACATTTCTATGGAGGAAACAGAAAATGAAAAAATTGCTCGCATTTATTCTTTGTGCCGTAATGGTACTGTCTTTTGCAGGATGTGCCTCCTTCAGACCTTATGAGGATATCGAAGCATCCGGTAAGCTGGTTGTTGCTACCAACGCAACCTTCCCGCCCTATGAATATATCGAAGACGACGGCTCTTACGCAGGTATCGATATAGATATCATCAAGGCTGTGGGCGAATATCTCGGTCTTGAGGTTGAGATAATGAACATCGAGTTTGATGCTATCATTACTTCCGTAAGTACCGGTAAAGCAGATCTCGGTATTGCAGGTATGACCGTTACCGAGGACAGACTTAAGAACGTAGACTTTTCCGATACTTATGCTACCGGTAAGCAGGTAATTATCACTGCTTCCGATTCCGGCATCAAGGGCGTTGCAGACCTTGCAGGTAAGAAGGTAGGCGTACAGACCGGCACCACCGGTGATATCTACGCTTCCGATGACGATACTATCGGTGAAGTAGTTCAGTACGACAGCGGTACAGAAGCAGTTCTCGCTCTTTCTCAGGGCAAGATCAACGCTGTTATCATCGATAACGAGCCTGCAAAGAAGTATATAGAAAAGTATGATAACCTTGTTATTATTGATGAAGAGTATACATACGAAGAGTATGCAATGTGCATTGCAAAGGGCAATACCGAGCTTACTGCAAAGATAAACGAAGCTCTTGACGCTCTTGAAAAGGACGGCACTCTCAAGGCTATTATCGATAAGTATATTAAAGAAGACTAATTAAAATGGCAGAATTTTTCCGTTCTATAGCGGACGGCTTTTACGAGAATTTTATAGAAGCCGACCGTTGGAAGTTTTTGGCAGACGGCTTGTGGGTCACGGTCTACGTTACTGTTTGTGCCGCACTCATCGGTGTAATGCTTGGCTTTTTGGTAGGTCTTGTCCGTGCAAACTCAGTCAGAAGAGGCAAGAAAAACATACTTACCGTTATTTGCGATATATACGTAACCGTAATACGCGGAACACCTGTAATGGTGCAGCTGCTTATTATATATTACGTTGTGTTCGCTTCGGCCCGTAATATACCGCCTGCCGTTTCCGCCATTATATGCTTCGGCATAAATTCCGGTGCGTACGTTTCAGAGATATTCCGCTCGGGTATCTTGTCCATCGATATCGGTCAGACTGAAGCGGGCAGAAGCCTTGGACTTTCTTCTTCGCAGACAATGTCCCGTATTATACTGCCTCAGGCAATAAAGAACGCACTTCCTGCCTTGGGCAATGAAATGATCACTCTGCTTAAGGAAACATCGGTTGTAGGATATATCGGCTTGGTTGACCTTACAAAGTCTCACGCCATTATAAAATCCCGCACGTTTTCCGCCTTTTGGCCCTTGCTGACTATTGCCGCGATATATCTGGTAATAGTTATGGGACTCACCAAACTGCTGGGCATTCTTGAAAGGAGGCTGCGCCAAAGTGATAAGCGTTAAAAACCTTTCAAAAAGCTTCGGAAGTCTTGAGGTGCTAAAGAATATCGACCTTGAGATAGATAAGGGCGAGAAGGTGGTTATCGTTGGTCCCTCGGGTAGCGGTAAATCCACACTTTTGCGCTGTCTCAATATGCTTGAAGTGCCTACAGGCGGTAACATTTATTTTGACGGAACAGACATAACCGCAAAAAAGTGCAATTTGAATATTATCCGTTGCCGTATGGGAATGGTTTTCCAGAACTTCAATTTGTTCCCTCACAAAACGGTGCTTGAAAATATTACTCTTGCCCCTGTAATGACCAAAAAATGCACCAAGCAGGAAGCCGAGGAAAAAGCAAGAAAATTACTTGAGCGTGTCGGTCTTTCAGACAAAGCAGACGTATATCCTGCACAGCTTTCCGGCGGACAAAAACAGCGTATCGCCATCGTCCGTGCACTGGCAATGGACCCTGACGTTATGCTCTTTGACGAGCCTACCTCCGCGCTGGACCCCGAAATGGTTGGCGAGGTTTTGGAGGTAATGCGTGAGCTGGCGGAAAATAACATGACAATGGTGGTGGTCACCCACGAAATGGCGTTTGCCCGTGAAGCCGCAACCAGAGTACTGTTTATGGACGAGGGTCATATTCTTGAGGACGCACCGCCCGAGGAGTTTTTCGAAAATCCGAAAAATCCCCGTGTTAAGGAATTCCTTTCCAAAATTTTATAAAAAACAAGGTACACTCTTTTAGGAAAGAGTGTACTTTTTTGTTTAATTGTGATATACTGTTAAAAACGTGTTGACGGTGGTGTGTTTTATGAATATGGAAAAGCTTTTTAACGAATGTGAAAGATTAAACGAAAAGTATATTTCTTTTCTCATAGATATCTGCAATATCTCCAGCAAATCGGATAACAAAAAGGGCGTTGACGCGGTGTGCGATTTTTGCGCCCGCTTCGCTGCCGATATGGGGTATGCCGTTAAGGTAGAGCAGATACAAGGCTCGGGCAACGTAATGTCCGCAACTCTTAACCCCGATGCGTCGGGAGAAGCCGTGTGCGTTTCTGCACATATGGATACCGTACATCCCGATGGGCTTTTCGGTATCCGCAGGGAAGGGGATAAGCTTATCGGTCCCGGTGTCTACGATTGCAAGGGCGGTATCGCCGTGGGCTTTTTGCTTATGGAAGCGCTTAAAAACTGCGGATATGTTGATTCTCCCGTTAAAATAATCCTCCAAAGCGACGAGGAGGTGCAGTCTCTCTCCTCGGGGCTCAAGACCATTGAGTTTATGTGCGCTGAAGCAAAGGGCGCGAGAGCGTTTTTCAACCTTGAGGGAAGAATTAAAGGGAAGATAACCACTGCCCGCAAAGGAATTTTGAGATACAGATACGATATAACCGGTATTCCCGTCCACGCAGGCACATATTTCGGCGGCGCGTCTGCAATAAAAGAAGCCGCACACAAGGTACTGGCTATCGAGGAAAAGTCCCGTGTAGACGGTATTACCTATAATTGCGGCATCATTCAGGGCGGCACGGTTATGAATACCGTTCCCGCAAACTGCAGCGTGTTTATGGATATCCGCATCCGTACCGAAAAGGATATAGAGGAAGCGGAAACCAATCTCTTTGATGTGGGCAACACCGTTTACGTGGAAAACACTCATACGGTAACCACCAAGGTATCTTCCCGTCCTCCTATGGAGCGTACCGAGAAAAACGCAAAGCTGTTTGAGGATATCCTTTCTTGCTCCCGTAAATACGGCTTGGGCGAATTTGAGGAAAATTCGGTAACCGGCGGTTCGGACGCGGCGTATACCACCATCGCGGGTATCCCCACCGTTGACGATATGGGCCCCCTCGGAGGCGATTACCATACCACCGACGAATGGATAGATATCCCCTCTGTTTCAGACAGCGCAAAAATCATCGCCGCGTATATTATAGGATAAAAAAGTTTCACCCCGTTTTTACGGGGTGAATTTTTATGGAAATAATCTTATGAATACCAAATGTGATACCAGCCGTCTCCCGCTTTTCTTGTATAATCGCAGTTTACGGCGTTCTTTTGGGGATTTTTGTCCGGAGAATATACAAGAGCATAATCTCCTGTACCGTCTATCGTACTCAGGATAATATCAGTTTCGGTTACCAGCACAGTTACTATCGGTGCAGTGTCTGATGCGTGCGCCAAAACATTTTCGAAAGCTAAATATATTTCCTCCGAGCATTCGCAAATCAATGTTTTTTTACCTTTGTTTGCTTCGGCTATATATTCTCCGTTTTCATTTTCCTTGAATGTAACGAAAAACGAACCGGAAAAATCATCTCGCTTGTCAACAGTATTTCTCAAAGAAAGAAGATATTCCTTTAATGTTTCCAAATCTTCTTTGCATCCGTCAACGTCAAGCCTATCCTTCATATCATTTTTATAAACTTGATATTGATATCTCGCTGGCTGATATAACACAATGAAGCAAATCAAAATAGACAATACCAAGCAGATTAAAGTAATTATAGTTGATTTTTTCATCTTGTTGCTCCTGATTAAGAAATGGTTCCGCTGAATTCGTGTTCAAATTCAATATAGGTCACAAAAGGCTTGTAGTATTTTGCACGTGATAAATCGGTATTCATAAATACTACCGTGTTCAGATCGTCCTCTTCTTCGTACATACGTTGAACGTGGAATCTGCTTAATGCCGTTTCATCGCCGATAATTTCCGGCACGGTAGACGGGTCTAACTCCCCAAAATACTCATAGGGAGTTATAAATCCTGCGGCGAGATCGTCTAAAGTGTATTGGCGGTCATTCGTTGCTTCTGTTGAAAGATTTTCGCTTTCTTCAGCAAATGAAACTGACCTAAACATTGGAATCAGCAGGCAGAGGGCGAGCTAAATGCATGTCAGTCGTTTCATTAGTGTAACTTCCTTTCGTATTTAATTGTCTGGTTTTCCCTGCATATTTATGTTATCATATACTATTATTGTTGTCAATATTTTCCGCTTTATCAGACAAAAGTTTAAGGAATGCACACAATTTATACACAAATTATTTGTTTATATTATACAGATTTTACGGCGTGTTTTCGCTGTTTGACAACAACCCGCATATACTGACAGCATCAGAG
>JAZSIT010000144.1:0-6060 GCA_045533895.1 Eubacteriales bacterium | reverse complement strand
AGAATTCCATGATATGTATATATTGGATATCAATTATAGTGCAGATACAAACAAATGGAGAAAATCCAAAACTGATACAATTGTAATTGAACTTGAAGAAGATTTACGAAAACATCGCTACTTTAAAATCGAGTTTAGTGACATCACTCGTTTTTCATTAGATTCCCACGGCAAAAAGCTTTCAGAAGTCTGGTCCGTTCTTATAGGCGATTTTGATGCCTACGATCAGATAAGATCGAAAATTGGCGAAATCTTTAAATCTGAAATCGGCATTGACGAATACGGAAATAATTACATTCGTTTTGTGACCAGCGAGGGCTACGTACTTTACATTGGTTTTAAGAAATTCAGGGTGTTAAACAAAAAGCATTATTAACATTTATAATATTTTTTGACACAATGAAAGGCATCGCTGTATTTACACAAATATTGAAAGCCGCAGAGATTACTGCGGCTTTTGATTATTAACTAATTATTAGCAACACACCCACCAATTTGATGGATGTGTTGTCATTTTTAAAACACATCAAACATTCTTCTAACGAATGCGTTTACCAAAAATTAAACCTAATCCCGTTTTTCCATTCCCGTGACTATTCCCAGAATATTTTCCATCACTTCCGTCGGCATCGTATCAATTTTTGATACCAAGCGCATATATAATTCAGCTTTGTGAACAATATCCGGTTGGTTGGCAAATTTACTCATAACCGCAAGGGCGGAAACTCCAAGGACATCGAGCATCTTTAAATAAACGTGCAAATACACACGGCGCTCGCCTTTTAATATACTCATCATAGAGGAATAGAAAACGCCGATAGCTTCTGCGTAACAGTTTATATAAAAACCCTCCTACGGTTTTGCATTATACCATAGGAGGGCTAATTTTTTAATTAAAGTAATATTTCTGTATATGTGGGGAACGGCCAGAGGTTCTTGGGAACGTACAGTTCCGCACTGTCAGCCGCTTCGCGAAGTCTATCCATGCAAGGAATAATCTTGTCGGCAAACATAAACGCTTTCTCGGTCTTATCAGAAACCGAGGAAGCCTGCGAAAGCAGGTCGTCAAGCATCTCACATTCCGAATAAATATCACCCGCGCAAGCGTTAAGTTTTTGAGAAAGCTCAAGATTAACAAAGGTGGACAACGCAAAACGCGCCTTGTTTTCAGCCTGATCACAAAGCTGTGCTTCGTAAGAAAGAACGGCAGGAAGTATCTGTCTGCGCGCCATATGCACCATTGTAGCGCCGTCTACGTTGATGGTTTTGGAGTATTCATCCAACATTACATCGTATCTAGACATCATCTCTTTTTCATTCAGTATACCGTGTTTTCCAAAAAGAGCAATGTTTTTGGGTTTTATATAATGAGGAAGAGCTTCTGCGGTATTTGAAAGATTGAGAAGTCCACGTCGCTCTGCTTCTGCGACCCATTCAGCAGAATAGTTGTTTCCATTGAATATGATGCGCTTATGCTTGGTATAAACGTCCGCAATTATCTCATCTATTTTTACGTTAACGTCTTCACAGGCGTCGAGAATATCAGCAAATTCACAAAGCGATTCGGCAACAACGGTATTAATTACGGTATTGCACATAGCAATAGACATTGAAGAGCCGGGCATTCTGAATTCAAACTTATTACCTGTGAAAGCAAAAGGCGATGTTCTGTTTCTGTCTTCCCCGTCATTAGCAAACTGGGGCAGTACATTCACACCCAAAGGAAGCTGCTGACTTTCCTCGGCGGATACACAAGAACCGTTTACAAAGGATCTTAATGCATCCTTAATACGTTTTCCAAGGAACATTGAAATAATGGCAGGAGGAGCTTCGTAGCCGCCGAGACGTCTATCATTTCCTGCAGTTGCAACGGAAATTCGAATAAGATCCTGGAAATTATCAACGCCTTTCATAACAGCGCAGACCATAAGAAGGAAAAGCTTATTTGAAGGCATGTCCTTTCCGGGGTCAAGCAGATTCTTGCCATCAGCGGAAAGGGACCAGTTGTTGTGTTTACCGCTACCGTTTACAGAATTAAAAGGTTTTTCGGCAAGTAAGCAACGAAGTCCGTTTTCCTTTGCCGCCTTCTTCATAATATCCATGGTAAGCTGATTCTGGTCGGTAGCGCGGTTACAATCGGTGAAAATAGGCGCAAGCTCGTACTGACAGGGAGCGGCTTCGTTATGCTCGGTCTTCGCAGGGATGCCACGCATCCACAGCTCTCTGTCAAGGGTGGTCATGAAGTTTTTAACCTTGAAAGGAATAACTCCGAAATAATGGTCATCCAGCTCCTGTCCCTTGGGAGCAGGTGCGCCGAACAAGGTCTTTCCGGTTATTTTAAGGTCTTCACGCTGATGGTAAACGTCCTCGTCAACAAGAAAATATTCTTGTTCTCCGCCGACCATGGGAACCACACGGCGGGGCGACATACCGAAATGCTTTAATAAACGTTTTGCCTGAACGTCAAGCGCTTGCATAGAGCGGAGAAGCGGAGTTTTTCTGTCAAGACATTCACCGCCGTAAGAGCAAAATGCAGAGGGGATATAAAGTGTATCGTTTTTAACAAAAGCATCGGAAGTAGGGTCCCAAGCAGTGCAGCCGCGAGCCTCAAAGGTGGCGCGGAGACCGCCCGATGGGAAAGATGAAGCGTCGGGTTCGCTGGTAATAAGATCTTTACCCGAAAAATCAACGATTATATTACCGGTTCCCTTTTCGGGAGAAAAGAAAGAATCGTGTTTTTCGGCAGTGATACCTGTCATCGGCTGGAACCAATGAGTATAGTGGGTAGCACCTTTTTCGATAGCCCATTCCTTCATTGCAGAGGCAATAACGTTTGCCAGAGAAATATCAAGACTTCTGCCGTTCTGTATGGTTTCCTGCAGACTTTCATAAGCCTCCGGCGGAAGTATTTTTCTTCTGACGCTGTCGTTAAACACCATCGTGCCGAAATATTCGGTGATCTTATTCATAAAGAAAACTCCTTATTTATGGTAAAGCTTTTTGGTCTGATAGACCGGTTCACAGGTAAGGTTAACACCCAGTTTTTTAAGCAGTCCTTCGTCAACCTGCGAAAGAATTACCGATGAATGCATTTCTGAATTACGCAGTCTGGGAAGCATATCAAAGGCTTTTTTTGCATTTTCATCGTTAACCGCACAGATAGAAAGTGCAATAAGCACCTCGTCAGTATGCAAACGGGGATTTCGGTTTCCGAGATGACCAACCTTAAGCTCTGCAATAGGTTCAATTATTTCCCGGGAAATAAGCAACAACTGGTCATCAAGTCCTGCCAGATACTTCAAAGCATTAAGTAGCATTGCACTGGAAGCGCCGAGAAGATCAGATGTTTTTCCGGTAATAATCTTTCCGTCGGGCAGTTCTAAAGCTGCCGCAGGCATTCCGGTGGATTCTGCCTTTGCGCGGGCTGCGGTGATTACCTTTCTGTCGTTAACGCGAAGGTCGCAACGGTTCATAAGCAATTCGTTTTTATAAACCGAATCGCTATCTCCCATCGCTTTCTTTTGCAAACACATCGCAGCAAAATATCTTCTTATAATTTCTTGTCTGGATGCCTCGCAAACCGCATCATCATCAAATATGCAGTAACCTGCCATATTGACACCCATATCGGTGGGAGATTTATAAGGGCATTCGCCGTATATCTTAGTAAAAATCGCCTGAAGTACAGGGAAAATTTCTATATCACGGTTGTAGTTCACGCAGGTTTTTCCATATGCCTCAAGATGGAAAGGATCGATCATATTAACGTCATCCAAATCTGTCGTTGCCGCCTCATAAGCCACGTTTACGGGATGGCGGAGGGGAAGATTCCATACGGGAAAAGTTTCAAATTTAGCGTATCCTGCGTTTACACCATGGCGGTGTTCGTGATAAAGCTGTGAAAGGCAGGTAGCCATTTTACCGCTTCCGGGTCCCGGTGCGGTAACAACGACGAGAGAGCGCGTAGTTTCAATATAATCATTTCTGCCATATCCTTCATCACTTACGATAAGCGCAGTGTTGGAAGGATAGCCTTCTATACGATAATGACGATATGTCTTTATACCAAGTCGCTCAAGGCGTTTTTCAAAGGCAACAACGGAGGGCTGTAATGAGTATTGTGAAAAGACAACACTGCCAACGTAAAGACCGCAGTGACGGAAAGCATCGATAAGGCGCAACACTTCTGCATCGTAGGTGATACCAAGGTCGCCTCTCACTTTATTTTTCTCAATATCGTCAGCAGAAATGACAATTACTATTTCCGCCTCGTCTTTGAGAGACAGAAGCATTTGAAGCTTACTGTCCGGCTCAAAGCCGGGAAGCACACGGGCTGCGTGATAATCGTCAAACAGCTTGCCGCCGAACTCAAGATAAAGCTTGCCACCGAAATGGTTTATACGGTCTCTTATATGCTGGGATTGAAGAGAGATATATTTATCGTTATCAAATCCTGCTCTAAACATTTTAATTACTCCGAATAGCTTATTCGCAAACGAAATACTGATCTCTGTCAGCGCCTACAGAAACATAGCCGATCTTACAGCCGGAAAGACGCTCCAGCTCACGGACATACGCCTGAGCAGCTTCAGGAAGATCGTTAAAATCGCGGCAACCGCTTATATCGCATCCCCAGCCTTTGTAATATTCATAAACAGGTTCTGCTTTATCAAGAGCTTCGCCAACGGGGAAATCATAAACAAGCTCTCCGTCTACTTTGTATGCAACGCAAACGGGAATTTTATCAAAGCAGGAAAGAACGTCCATTTTGGTAAGTGCAAGCACATCTGCCCCCTGCATTCTTACGCCGTAACGGGAAGCAACCGCGTCAAAGCCGCCGACACGTCTGGGTCTGCCGGTAGCGGCACCGTATTCACCGCCTGCCTCACGAAGCTTTTCAGCTTCTTCGCCAAACATTTCACAAGTGAAAGGTCCTTCACCTACACAGGAAGAATACGCTTTCATAATGCCGATAACGCTGTCCAGTTTAAGACCGGGAACGCCTGCGCCTACAGGAGCATAACCGGCGATTGTGTTGGAAGAGGAAGTATAAGGATATATACCGAAATCGATATCACGCAAAGCACCGAGCTGTGCTTCAAACATAATCTTCTTGCCGTCTTTATCAGCATTGTGGAGGTAAAGACCCGTATCGCAAACGTGTGCGAGCAAAGGAGTACCGTATTCCTTGAGGTAATTAATAATATCTTCGCCCTTGATAGGAGCATCGCCGTAACCGGAAGCAACGGTGAGATTCTTCCATTCCGCTATTTCATTTGCCTTGTTAACAAGTGCATCGATGTTGCGAAGGTCTCCCATACGGAAGGCTTTTTTATAATACTTATCTGCGTAAACGGGAGCGATGCCGCGACGGGTAGAGCCAAACTTTTTGTCTGCAAGGCGTTCTTCTTCCAGACAGTCCATACGTACATGGTAAGGCATACAGATAACTGCACGGTCGCTTATCTTAAGGTTATCTGGAGTGATTTCAATACCCGCCTCACGCAGACGACCAATCTCTTCGCAAAGATGCTTAATATCTATAACCATACCGTTACCCATAACGTTGACGGTAGTGGTACGGAGAATACCGGAGGGCAGCAAATTAAGAATAAACTTACCTCTCTCGTTAACAACGGTATGACCGGCGTTGTTACCGCCCTGATAACGGACAACTATATCATAATCCTTGCTGAGCAGATCTACCATTCTGCCCTTTCCTTCGTCTCCCCAGTTGATGCCGGCAATTGCTGTAAGCATAGTAACACCTCTATAAAAAGTTAAATTTATTAAACGTTTTCAGCAAGATGTATGAACATAACACCTCGACATTAAACTATAACACAAATATTTAATTTTTTCAACATATTATTTGACATATTTTCACTTTTGTATATAATAATAACAGTTAAATTTCTATTTTTTGAGGGGTGTCTGCATGAATCGTTCAGAAAAGGCTGTAAACTTATTTTTAAGCGGTGCAAATTGCTCTCAAGCTGTGTTTGCTTCGTTTTCAGACTTAACAGGAATTGATGAAAAAGCTTCGTTTAAGCTTGCCTC
>JAZSIT010000002.1:0-2978 GCA_045533895.1 Eubacteriales bacterium | reverse complement strand
CTATACCCTTCTTGTTGAAGTCGTTTGCAGCGGCATCAGTTTCAGAAAGGATGCTGCCGTCATACAGAAGCTCAAGCTTATCGGATGCGCGAGGTGCTACGTTATCGCCCTTGATCTCAAGATTAACAACGGTTGCTTTTGCATCTGCAGGGATAGCAAAAAGCGCCACTACAAGAGTAAGGACAATGATAACACTTAAAAGTTTTTTCATTTCATTTTCTCCTTGAAATTATTTTGTAAATAAATTATATTACATAAAGGAAAAAAAGTCAAGACGGGTTTTGTATTTGTAACCTTTTTGATAATTATTAAGTTTTACATTTGTAACTGTTTACAAAACCGTTATATTTTGTTATAATTATTGGGAAGAGGTGGCTAAATATGCATTATTTGCTTATACTCGATTCCTTTAAGGGCAGTGTCTCGTCAAGAGACGCGGCTTTACATATAAAAAGCGGTCTTGGCGGCGGTGAGGTGATGCCTTTTTCCGACGGAGGCGAAGGATTTGTGGATTGTGTTCACTTTTCCTGCGGCGGCGAGAAGGTTTATCTTGATGTACCCGATAGCTACGGAAGACAGATACAGACCCATTACCTGCGTTTAGGCGACACCGCGGTAATAGAAACTGCCCTTGCAGACGGACTTGTAACAGTGGGAAAGGACCACCCGAGTATTTTGGGTGCCTCCACCGTGGGCACGGGCCTTACCATACGCAAAGCCATGGAGGACGGGTGCAAAAAAATAATTATAGGCTTTGGCGGAAGCGCAACCAATGACGGCGGCGCGGGAGCATTGCATTCATTGGGTGTGCGGTTTTACAACGGCGACACCGAGGTTTCGCCAAACGGTCTGTGCGGAGAAGAAAGCGACAGACTTGATATTTCCGCACTTACTCCGCTGTTAAAAACCGCCGAGTTTGTTTTCGCTTGCGATGTGGACAACCCCTTTTACGGCGAAAAGGGCGCATCTGTGGTGTATTCGCCCCAAAAAGGCGCGACACCGGAGGAAGTAACCCGTATGGACGCAAGCCACAAGAGGTTAGCCCTTCTTCTTAAAGAGGTGACGGGCAGGGATATTTCCCCCATACCCGGTTCGGGCGCGGCAGGCGGACTTACAGGGGGACTTATGGCGGTGTGCGATGCCGAGATAAAAAGCGGCTTTGACGTGCTGAAGGACCTTTGCGGACTTGAAGAAAGAATAAAAAACGCCGACGTTATTATAACCGGCGAGGGAAAAACAGACAGCCAGACCTTAAACGGAAAACTACCAAAAAAAGTAACAGACCTTGCAAAAAAGCACGGGAAAAAGGTGTGCTGTGTATCTGCAGTAATAACCGAAGAAGGGTACTCGCTGGGCGCGGACATATATATACCCTTGGTGCAGGGGGATATAACCCCGCAAATGACAATGGAAAATCCTGCCCCGTATCTGGTTGACGCGGGAATTAAAATAAAAAACATATTTGAAAAGGAAAACCGAAAATGAAAAAATGTGCCTTTTGTAACGCAGAAATTGAAGACAACGCAAAAAAATGCGATTATTGTGAGCAGGAGTGCGACCCTATTCTTGAGCTGAACACCGAGATAAAGCCTGCACCCGTTGTTAGAAAGAGACGCAAAAACCCTTGGTGGGCAGTGGTTCTGAGCGTATTTCTGGCGTTTGGAATATTCTTTTCCGCCGCTTTCGGCACGGGATTTGTGTTGTTAAGACAGGCTATAAGCTCCGCCACCATTGAAACAGTGGTAAAAGACGTTGATATATTCAGTATTCCCATAGATGACGGCACCGTGCTTGATAAGGTTGAAGAAGTATTTAAGGAATCCGGCAACGAATATCTTGAAAACATGACAACCGAGGATATACAGCGCATTGCCGAAGAAGCGGGACTGCAGGATGCACTTTCCGATATTATGGGTCAGGTTTCCGACCTTATGACGGGAAAGACCACTGAAATAGATATTTCCGCAGAACAGTTAATGGTGCTGGTTGAGGATAATCTTGACCTTATTGAAGAAACCACCGGATACCGTCTTACCGAGGACGACCTTGACAGCCTTGAAACAGTTCTTACCGAGCAGACAGAGGCGATTACAAAGGAAATTAACGAGCAAGCGGCAGTTCTTCTTGAACAGCCTGCGGTAAAGACCACCATGACAACCATTAAAATAGCTATAAGCCCCGCCATACCCATTGCGGCTTTTGTTGTTACCGGTCTTTGCGTGCTCTTTGTGCTGTTACTGCTCCGCAGAAAAGAAGGCACCTTTATGTACGCAGGTATTCCCGCACTTATTCTGGCAATAATTCTGGGCGTTATTTACGGCGGCGCCGAAGTAATAAAGGCATACGCGCTGGCGATGATATCCGTGCCCGATACAATACTGGCAATGGTGGATTCCATAATCGCGGCAGTGCTCAACCCCGTTATGTACGCCGCTATTATCTGCGGTGCAGTGGGAATTGTATGCATAATACTGTTTATAGTTCTTAAAATCTGTATCGGAAAAAGCAAAAAATACGCGAAATAAACGCCACTATATATAAAACACCACAGGAGGACAAAAAATGGCAAACACAGGCTACGAACAGGCAAAAGCACTTGCAAACGGACTGTCAAAGGCAGTTTTGGGCAAAGGCAAGGAAGCTACATATCTGGTAACCGCGTTCCTTGCAGGCGGCCACGTTCTTATTGAAGATATTCCCGGCGTGGGAAAGACGACACTTGCATCCGCTTTGGCGCGTCTTTCCGGCTTGGATTACACAAGAGTGCAGTTCACTCCCGACGTAACTCCTTCGGATATTACCGGCTTTAATATGTTTGATAAGCGCACGGGCGAATTTGTTTTCCGCGACGGCGCAGTAAATACGGATATTTTCCTTGGCGATGAAATTAACCGCGCTTCCCCCAAGACCCAGTCTGCTCTTCTTGAAGCGATGAGTGAAGGTAACGTCACCGTTGACGGCGAAAACCACCCCCTTCC
>JAZSIT010000066.1:0-4814 GCA_045533895.1 Eubacteriales bacterium | reverse complement strand
CCCAAAAGCCTGTTGATATGGAAAACACGGATGCGAGGATAAACCTTTACGATAGCTTTGTCTATGCCTCCGATGACGATGCCGCAGGCGTACATATCGTCTTTGACGGCAGAGTAATTCTGGGCACCCGCGCAAAAAAGACCAGAAGCAAAAGCTATAACGCATTTTCTTCCATAAATTATCCTGCCGTGGCTTCGGTTTCCGAGGGTCAGGTGCGTCACTATATAAAGCCTGAAAAAAAGGAAAAACAGTTTTTTTCTTCCCTCAATACCCGCGTTTCCGTGTGCGCTCTCGCCCCTTCAATGGATAGCGGCGCTCTCAAATATATGCTTGATAACAGCGATGCGGTTATTATCGAAACCTACGGAGTCGGCGGGATCCCCGCAGAGGGCGGTTTTTCCGACGTTATACGTGAAGGCGTTAAAAAGGGAGTTACCGTAGTTATCACCACACAGGTGCTTAACGAGGGAAGCGATATGGCGGTATACCGTGTGGGTAAGGAGATAAAAGAGGATCTGGGTCTTCTTGAGGCTTATGATATGACCCACGAAGCAACCCTTGCAAAGCTTATGTGGATACTTGCCAATTACACAAAAAGAGAAGATATCGTGCGTGAATTTTACACTCCGCGCAATAACGATATATATAACAAGGTAAGATGAATTTTATGAAGCGTTTATCAAAAGAGGTGCGTATCGGCTCCCTTTCCATTGGAAACGGCGCCCCCGTAAAGGTACAGTCCATGACAAATATCGACACGGCTGACATCCCCCGTGTTACCGAGCAGTTAAAAAGACTGCAGGCGGCAGGATGCCATATCGTACGTTTTGCCGTAAACAGTATGGATGCGGTACGCGCCATTCCCGCATATAAAGCGGTTACGGATATGCCTCTTGTTGCGGATATCCATTTCGATTACCGTCTCGCTTTGGAGGCGGCGGAGGCGGGTATTGATAAGATACGCATAAACCCCGGCAATATCGGCGCAGAGGAGAACGTAAAAGCGGTTGCATTAAAGTGCGCCCAAAAGAATATTCCCATCCGTATCGGCATTAACGGCGGAAGTCTGGAAAAGGAGCTGCTTGCAAAGTACGGCGCTCCCACGGCGGAGGCTATTGCCGAATCTGCACTGAATAATGCAAAAATGCTGGAAAGATATGACTTTGACAACATCGTCCTTTCCGTTAAAAGCTCTGATGTTGTGCGTATGATTCAGGCAAACGAGATAATTGCCGCAAATTGTAATTATCCCCTTCATCTCGGCGTTACCGAGGCAGGAGGAGAAGCAAACGGTACCATCCGAAACGCCATCGGTATCGGCGCGCTTTTGGCACAGGGTATAGGCGATACCATGCGTGTATCTCTCACCGCAGACCCGGTTAAGGAGGTATATGCCGCCCACCGCATACTTCGTGTAATGGGAATGGAAAGCGGTATAAACGTGGTGTCCTGCCCCACCTGCGGCAGAACAAAAATAGACCTTATTCCTCTGGCGTCCCGTGTGGAAAAACTGTGTGAGGATATAAAAACGGATAAATATATAACCGTCGCCGTTATGGGCTGTGTGGTAAACGGACCCGGTGAGGCGAGGGAAGCCGACGTAGGCATTGCAGGCGGCAAGGGCGAGGCTGTCCTTTTCCGCAAGGGCGAGGTTGTCGGCAAAATAAAAGAATCGGATATTGAAAGCGTACTCAAAGACGAGATAATGAGGATTATAAATGACTGAACGGTTTTATAAACAGTTCGCAAAGGTAGCCTTTACGGAAATACATAAAGAAATATTGGACGTTGCGTCCGATTACAAGCTGCAGGTAGACAAAGCCGGAAACGGCTTAAGGCTGGAGCTTTGTTTCCCTGTGCCCGTAAAAGCAGAGAGAATGTTTGAACTTGAAGATATCATCGCGTCAAGCCTCAAATTAAATTACTGTATCGTTCTGCCCGTTTATCCTTCAGGCACCTTCGCTACCGACTATATGCCGGAGCTTGTAAAAATGTATGCCCGTATGGAAAATATCGCTTTGGGCAGGGGCGGTATGGATAAATATACTTATTCCTATGACCGTGAGCAGGCGAGGGTAGTAATAAAGCTTCGCAGCGGAATGTCCGCACTTCTTATGGATGCGGCAAACGCAGGCAAGTTCTTTTCCGGCTGTATAAAGAGCCAGTTTGAGCAGGATATAGGATTTGTTTTTGAGGAAACTCCTGTTGATGAAAGCACCCGTATCGCCGCCGAGGAGGAATTGCAGAAAAAAGCAAAGGTGGATTACGCCGAGTATCTTGAGACGCATAAGCCTCCCGAAATCGAGGAAAAATCAAGCTTTTTCAAAACCGTTTCCGATGACGGAGACCTTTACGAAATAGGCGGAACCAAAATCGGAAACATGCATTTCGACCTTTCCGAGCGTGCTCCCATATTCAAGGAGGTCATCCGCAAGGAGCCTTTTCCCATTAAGGAGATAAAGGTTGAAGCCCACGTTGGTGATAACGGCAGGGCGTATTCCAAAAAAATACCCGTCTGTGTCTGCGGCGAGATGTTCCAGATAGAGGACAAGGAATCCCGCGACGGAAGCAAGATAAACTATAAAGCTTATATGACCGACGGAGAGGCGTCCGTCATTTTCAGATTTTCCGTGGGTAAGGACGAGGCGGATTTTGCCCCTCCCAAGCCGGGAACAGCCATTTTGCTGGAGGGCAAGGCGGCGTATGACGATTTTGAAAAGGAAACCGTCATACGAGCCGAAAAGATAAACAAGATAAAGCGTCTCCGCCGTAAGGATAACCATCCCCGCAAGCGTACAGAGCTGCATCTGCACACAAGTATGTCGGCAAACGATGCACTTTCCGATCCCGAGGCTGTTATGGCAACTGCATCCGCCTGGGGCTGGAACGCTGTGGCTATAACCGACCACGGTAACGTGCAGGCGTATCCTATGATAATGAAGGCACGCAAAAAATATCCAGACGTTAAGCCTATTTACGGTATGGAGGGATATCTGGTAGACGATACCGCCCGCGCAGTTTTCGGCGTGAAAAGCGGTGCGGACTATAGCTTTGAGGAAAGCGAATTTATTATTTTTGATATAGAGACCACGGGTCTTTCTCCCGTAGACTGCGGCATTACGGAAATCGGCGCGTCACTTTATAAGGGCGGAGAGATACTTGCCACCTTCGGCACTTACGTTGACCCCGAAATGCCTATTCCCGAAAACATTACCCGTCTTACGGGCATATCTGCGGAGACCGTGGCAGGCGCACCCAAAACAAAAGAAGCGGTTGAAAAATTCCTTGAATTTGCAGGGGACAGAATGCTTGTCGCCCACAACGCCAATTTTGACGTGGGCTTTATCCGCAAGGCATGTGAAAAGTACAAGATAAAGTTTAATAACCCTTATCTTGATACTCTGCCACTTTCCCGTTATATAAATTCCGAGCTTAATAAGCATACCCTTGATTCTATCGGTAATTATTTTAACCTCGGTGAATTCAACCACCACCGCGCCACCGATGATACGGCGATGCTCGCCGCCATCTTCACTTGTATGACGGACAAGCTCCGCAGGCAGGGCGTGCGTAACATAGAGGAAATGAATATGGCTATGGCTGCCAGCAGCGACCCCAAGAAGCTGCGGTCATACCACGTCACTATTCTGGTGCAGAATTCTGCGGGTCTCCGCAATCTGTATCAGCTTATATCCCAGTCTTATCTGGATTTTTACCACCGCCATCCACGTATACCCAAAACGGTGCTCGCTTCTCACAGAGAGGGGCTTGTTATCGGCTCTGCTTGTGAGGCAGGGGAGCTGTTCAGAGGCATTCTGGACGGAAAAGCTAATTCCGAGCTTATGCGGATTGCGGATTTTTACGATTATTTCGAGATAATGCCCAAAGCCAACAACTCCTTCCTTGTGGAGGAGGGTACTCTTTCGGATTACGGCAGACTTGAGGAGATAAACAAGCAGATCCTCAGCATAGCAGACAAAAAGAAAAAGCCTGTCTGCGCTACGGGAGACGCTCATTTTATCGATCCCGACGACGAGATATACCGTCAGATAATGCAGGTGGGACTTAAGTATAAGGACGCCATGCACGAAAGCAAGCTGTATCTCCGTACCACCGAGGAAATGCTTAATGAATTTGCATATCTTGGCGATAGGGCAGAGGAAGTCGTTATCGATAACCCCCAAAAAATTGCCGATATGATCGACGGAAGCATAAAGCCTATTCCCGACGGCACCTATACTCCCGAGATTGAGGGTGCGGAGGAAGAGCTTATTACCTCCTGCCGTCAAACCGCTATGGAGTGGTACGGCCATGAGGGCGAGGTTCCCGAGATAGTTTCCGCCCGTCTTGACAGAGAGCTGGGCTCAATTATCAAAAACGGCTTTGCCGTGCTGTACGTTATAGCAAGAAAACTGGTGCTCAATTCCGAGCGCACCGGATATCTTGTCGGCTCCCGAGGCTCGGTTGGCTCTTCGGTAGTTGCCACTTTCTCGGGCGTGTCCGAGGTTAACCCTCTGCCGCCCCATTACCGTTGCCCCCATTGTAAATACAGCGAGTGGTTTACCGACGGCTCTGTGGGTAGTGGATTTGACCTGCCTGATAAGATATGCCCCAAGTGCGGAGAGACAATGATTTCCGACGGACACGATATCCCCTTCGAGACCTTCCTGGGCTTCCACGGGGAAAAGGCGCCTGATATCGACCTTAACTTCTCTTCGGACAACCAGTCCGAGGCGCACCATTATACCGAGGTGCTTTTCGGCAAGGAAAATATTTTCCGCGCAGGTACTGTTGGTACTATTGCTTCAAAAACC
>JAZSIT010000184.1:0-5595 GCA_045533895.1 Eubacteriales bacterium | reverse complement strand
GGACGAATTGACGGAGCAGGGCGACGGTACCTTTTATCCTATGATACTGGCGCTGTGCGGTTTTAAAAACCACCGCACGGACAGGACCTCCATAAACGTGGAATGGACTTCGGTAATATTCAACGAAAGCGGCGAAGTGCTTTTTATACACAAATTCGGAAAGCTGTTCTATGCAGGCGACCAGGAAAATTACTCCACACCCTATATTTATTATACTACCGAAGATAAGCTCGTTTGGCCCGAAGAAATGAAGGGTGAGATCTACTCCGTCGGCTGTATAACCTCTGTGGAAAAGCGGGGAGATTAAAATGAAGAGAATAATATCTTTTTTGCTGCTCACATCCCTCCTGCTTGCCCTTTTCTGCGGATGTGAGCAAAGCAAAAACGAGGTTTCAAAGGAAGTATCGAAAGAAATTTCAAAAGACGCTTCCCTGCCCGAAAAGGAAAGCGAAACCGAAATATCTATCGACACCGAAACACCGGGCGAAGCTATGGAAGGTAAATTCGGCGAATACTGCTTTGAAAGCGAGCAGGACGGCAAAAGAGTAATTACCATATACAGCTATGAGCAGATAACCGATATAAATACCCGACGCGAAAACGGGGAATGGTTTTCCCTTACCGCAGAGGAGATCGAATATCTGATATGGGACACCAAGAACCTGATAGATAATTACGATATAGTGCGCATACGCAGTCTTGACGGCAGTATATCCACCTATTACGGTGTAAGCTTTTACGGCAGTGATGATTATTACGCCTGCTTTAACGGATTTGATATGGGCGATGTTGAGAAAAGCTACAGCTTTGATTTTAAAGAAGAACTGCTGTGGGCGATGTACAAGCGAATTGAAGTGCTTAACAGCGCCTGCGCGCTGGCGGCAACGGGTATGGACAACGAAACCCGCGATAGGATCGTGCTTTCCGATGCAAAGCCTATGACGGAAAGCGAGCTTAACGACCTTGCCGGATACTACAATGACGTGTTTGTACACGAATTTGACAAAAAGGGATTTGAAGACACCACGGGAGACGTATTTTACTTTAAAGCCGTGGGTACAAACATAGCGCTTTGGCACACCGAAAACATTTCCAAGGGCAAAAGTGCGGTTACCGCCAAAATGCTGGAAGGCAACTTCGGCTACAGCCAAATGGGAACATACAAATACGATTGCATATCCCCCAATATTGTTATTGAACTGTGGAGCGAGGAAACGCAGAAGATGGTTGCCCGTATACGTATTGACGAGCAGACCGACCCCGAACTGATATCGGAACTGCGGACACGCTGTGATGAATTTTTATTTATACAGGATACGGAGCAGTTTCCCCCCACCCATAATTACAGAGCCGCGGTATATCTTAACGGATTTACCGTTATAGGTTATATGCAGGATATCGCCTTTATGTATTACCCCGAGGGGAATATTGACCAGTTTACGCTGGTAGTGGGAAACCCCGTATTTTTTGAACTGGAAAACGGCAAGACCAGACTGGGCGCAATGGGTTGCGAAAGTGTATCCGAATTTGCAAACAGAATGCTTGAAGAAAGATTAAAGGAGGAATAAAAAAATGAAAAAATATATTTTTATGTTTTTGATGCTTGCTCTCCTTTTGGCTTCCTGCGATCAAGGCACCAACGTATCGGACACGGAAAGCAAAATCCCCCTTCCGCAGACGAGTACTCCTGCGGAAGTGAGCGCGCCCGAAAAAAATAATTCCGCGCCGGATATTGATATTTCCCTGCCCGACGATACTTCTTCCGATCCCGTTCCCGAAATAGGCGGTACGGCACAGGAAGGCGAGTGGGGAAAATACACCTTTATATCCGAAGAAAAGGGGCTGACCGTTGCGGGGATATATACTACCGAGCAGGTTAATGAATTCAACCAAAAGCGGGAAAACGGAGAGTGGTTTGTGGTTACCGAAGAGGACCTGCGGTTTTTGCTGGATGACACGGTAAAGCTGTTTACCGAATACGATATTATACGTGTTACCGATATAAACGGAAATGTAAAAAGCTTTGCGGGGGTTGGATATTATTCAACCGAGGAATATTACAGCCTTTTTAACAAGGTTACTTCCCTGCCCGATTTTTCATTCTGCCTTGATAACGATATTGTTGAAGCCCTTATAACACGCATTGAAGTAATATACCCTCTCGTTTTACGGCAGGAGGACATAGTTTCCTCCGACGGAGCGAAATTCGATATGAGTGCTATAATGGTGTGCGGTTACGAAAGCGCGCCAAGCGAGGAGGAATACAAAGCTATATGCGGTGATATTGCCCACAGCTATGTATTTAACAAACTTTCTGACAAAATAAAAAACAACACCCGCACGGCGGTTTTCTTTGAAAACGGAGTTAACCTGCGCAAGGTGAATACCACCGAAGAACCGGAAAACATATTCCTCAACTGTATCCCCAATAAGCCCTATAAATACGAATATGCAACAGAGGAAAAATCTGTTGTTATAGAGCTTTACGATGAGCAGGCGCAGAAAGTGGTTGCCCTTGTCCGCATAACCGACGAGGACCGGCTTGCGGAGATAGAAAGAATGTGGGTCGCCCTCTTTGACAACTGCGGAAACGTAGGCTTTGAGGACAACACGGGGGTGGACAAATACCGCGTGTGCGTACATCTGAACGGCTTTCCCAGCTGCTGGTATTCAAGCGTAAATCTATGCTCGTTCTTTTACCGCTACGGGGAAAATAACGATGCTTGGTCTACCTACAGCGACGATAATTTTGCGTCTGAGATGTTCCACCTTAACGGGTGCAAGGAGCTTGCAAGTTATCTTGATAAAATAATTTACGATACCATAGGAGGCGAGTAGGATGTTTATAAAAGGCTTTAATGCCACGATTAAAAATCTGGTGCGTTCAAGAACCTTCTGGCTGTGTATGATACTGTTTGTGCTTCTCGTAGGTTGGCGGCTTTCCAAGCCCAGCTTCGGCTACGTTGATATGGAGACCTATGAGCAAATAACGGATACCGACCCAAGATTCACCCTTCACGCAAAAACATATTACAAGTTACTGGGCAACATACCCACTATGTTTACTACCTACCTGTATCCGCTGGTAATGGTGTTTTTTACCGCCATTGTTATTAACCGGGATTACGGCGACAGATTTTTCGAAATCGAAAAAGCGGGCGGAATGCGCCCAACCGTATATCTGCTTTCCCGTATTGCGGCGCTCACGGCTTTGGGGGTTGCGCTTATGCTCGTTGCAAGCTTTGCCTACGTACACGGCTACGTGATCACCCGAGGCGGAGTAGTCGACATGGGAATTTGGGAATATATTGCCGATTCAACGGTGAGAACGTTGCGTATGTGCGTATTTAAGGGTTTCCCCTGCACCGTGTTCTTTATAGGTGTTACCTATTGCGTTGGCGCAATATTCAAAAACGGTATCGCCGCGGCGATAATTCCCGCAATATATACGCTGGCTGTGTATTTTATCGATCTCCGTACACCTGCCAACGACGGATTGCTGCTTGAAACGTTAAGCCACTATCCCACAAAGGTAACCCACTTTTTCTATTTCTACAAGGTGCCCGGTGAGGACCAGCAATTCTGGTGCGATTTCTACAATATCTCCTGGACAGACGTGTTTATATCTATTGGATTTTTGACGGGAGTAGCGGCTTTGGGCTGTATAATTTCCTATTTCTGTATAAGAAAGAGAAATATTTGAAAAAACTTTTTGAAATTTGACTTTTTCTTTACATTTGGTTTTTATAATATGGGTGAGCAACGTAAATGCGGCTCCTTTTTGAATATTTTTTGGCTGACACGCCGTGGGAAACACGCCATTCCTTCGGCGTGTCGGTCTTTTTATATTAAAATAAAAAAAATTATAAAATTTGATAATTTATTGAGAATTGGGTTTTACACTTACACCGTAAAATCATATACGGAAGGTGTTTGTTATGAAAAAAGCGATAATTATACTGCTTCTGTCCGCCCTTACTCTTGCCTTGGCAACAAGCTGTGAAGACGGAAGCGGCAACGATAAGTACGAAGAAAGTAATTACGATAACGTATCTGTATATCAGCCCACCGAAAATGAAAGTAAAAACGACAAGGAAGACGTGTCTGTTTCTCCCCTTACGGGCGAGTTTACGGTAAAAGACAAAGTTTACGATTTCAGAGGAAAGAATATTGCAATACTAAGCGTAAAAAACGGCACTAACAAGGATTACAGCGTTACAATTAAAGGCTCTTTCCTTGATAAAGACGGCAAGGTGCTCAAGACGGAAACCAAAACGCTTGACCAATATTCCGCAGGGTATGAAAACTATTTTATCTTTGAGCCGAATATTGCCTTTGATAAATTCACTTATGAAATTGAAACCACCGAAGCGGACGGACCGTTTTTTGCCAAATATTTTGATTTTCAATACAACGGATTGAATTACGCGCCTACCGTTATTCGCTCCCTAATGGCGCAGGGAGATTACACGAGATACCCCACCGTAAACGGCGTTCTGCGTTATGAGTATACAAGTGAAGAACAGTCTTCTTTTTACGTGCGCTGGGTAATAATGAGCGCGGAAGGCGAGATAATGGCGCTGTGCGACGATGTGTGCAGATTCGATGAAGCATGTCAATTTGAAGACGGCTGGCGACCTTTCCCAATGCACAAAACCACAGACCGCAATTGGAAGCACCCCGATGAATGGAATAATTTTTCCGCAATATGCGTGGTTGTAGAAGTGTCGGCAGATAAAGACAAAATATTTGATACACCGTATACCGATTACAGTATCGAAGGAAGTATGGAGTAAAGGAGTAAAATATGAAAAAGACGATATTTTTATTGATTGCGTTAATGCTTGTATTATCAATGTTTACTGCTTGCGGTGAAAGCGGAGATAATCTGTATGAGGAAAGTAACTACGATAATGTTTCCGTATATCAGCCGCAGGAAAACGTAAGCGAAAACGACAAGGAAGATGTTTCTTCCCCTGCCCTTTCGGGTGAATTTACCGTAAAAGACAAGGTTTATGATTTCAGAGGAAACAATATTGCCATAGTTACCGTAAAAAACGGCACAAACAAGAATTACAGCGTTACCATTAAAGGAAAATATCTTGATAAAGACGGCAATGTGTTAAAGGAAGAAACACAAACCCTTGACCAATACAGTGCAGGGTATGAAAACTATTTCTTCTTCGAGCCGAAAATTCCCTTTGACAAGTTTACTTATGAAATTGAGACTGCGGAAGCAAAGGGGCCCTTCTTGGCGAAGGACTATAAATTCAAATATGCGGGTCTTCTTGAGAGGCCGGCATGTATACGGTCGCTCTTGGAACAACAGGAAGATTTCACAAAATATCCCACGGTAATGGCAGATATGCGCTTTGAATACACCAACGAAAGCGAAGCATCATTTTGGATAACCATAGTATTCTTTAACGCGGATGGTGAAATAGCGGCAATATGCGACGAGGTGGACAGATATTATTCGCCCTCCTATTTTAAAGACGGCGCCTGGGTTCCTTTTTACATTTACCAGACGACGGATAAAGACTGGAAATACAAGGGTGAATTGGATGATCTTACCGCTATATGCATTGTAAGAGG
>JAZSIT010000062.1:0-3572 GCA_045533895.1 Eubacteriales bacterium | reverse complement strand
TGTGGGCGGCATATATACTTCTCTGCAGGGATATTGAATACGCCTGCGATGAGAAGGTGGTAAAAAATATGAGTGCCGAAGCAAGAAAGGCGTATGCCGAAGCACTCCTTGAATGCGGAGTAAGCAGAAGCATGATAGCCGCCTGTCCCGTTGCTTTCGGCGAGATAGGAGTGAAAAAAAGAGTGAAAAACGCATTGAATTATAAAAAGCCCTTGTTCTGGGTAATGATAGTTGCGGTAGTCATCTGCACCGCAGTTGCTGTGCTGTTCCTTACCAGTCCTGCCGCAAATAATGACGAAGCAAGCGAGAATGTTTCGGAAAACGTTTCAGAAGAAGTTTCCGAAACGAGTAAAGACGAGATAACTAAAATAATTCCCCCTGCTTTTGGTGACACGGACCCTTTGGATTTTAATCTTTGGTATGGAACCGAAGACGTTATAGCAAAGCATAGCACTCTGGACGAAATAATAGAAGCCATAAAAAGGTCCGAAAGCAAGGCTGCCTTTTGTATTGTCGAATTAACGGAACTGAATTTTGTAGAAAATGAAAATGATTATTCAAACAGCTACGTTGATCTGAAATTCAGAATAGTAAAAACCATAGCAAAAAGCAGCAGTTGGGATCTTGAGGAAAACCAAGAGGTTTCCTCCTTCCAGCAATTTGTATACTGGAGAGACGTAGACGGTATTACAGAAGTGCGCTACATAGAGGATTTCCCTCCGCCTTTCCTTGTTTGCGGCTCCTATTACGGCGTAACTATCAATGACGGGCAGGTACCAAAGGATTCTCCCGAAGGTTATGATGTTTCCGTAACCAATTTAACGATTCCCTTAAACGATAAATCGATAAATGACACAGAATACCGTAATAAGCTTTATAAAGAACTGCAAATGGCACTCGGTAACCAGGGCGGTTTTTACGAAGTGTGCGAAACCATAATAGACAGATATTTTGAAAAAGCACCGGTATCCCAGCCCGAAACCAGTGAGCCGGAAACCGAAACAAGTGAAGACAAGGAAAGCTTGTATCGCGCCGACATTGATGAGCTTTTATCCAGCGGACGCACTACAGCACACTTTTATAACGATTATTATTCAATTTCGTATGATCGCGTCAATGACAAATACTCGTGTAGCAGCGGTATGTTCAAATACAAATATTCTGACGGAAAAATAACAGTATTGTTCGATAGCGGCACGCTTACCGAGATTGATGGCACCGTTGAGAATTATAACACCCTGATACAAGCATACCAAAATGACTTCGAAACAAAAATAAATGCTTTGTTTGATGTTTTGCAGGACGAAAAAACAGAAATAACAAACTTTAGAAAAGTTGACAAGACAAGCCACGCCTTCTCAATAAAAGGAACTTACACTTATATTGATGATGACGGCAAAGAAAAGACTGCCGCCGTTACAGGAGATATTACTTATTATATAAACAAAGGAGCAAACCTGAAAATCAAGCTGGACGGCGAGACATGGATGTCGGGCACCTTGAGGTACACTTATGCGGACGTTGCACTTCCGCTAACCAAAATATACAAAACCGAGAAGTATTCTTCCATGGCAGAATTTGACGCAAATGTAAAAGAATTTATGAGCTTTTACGATTCTGTGAAACTGTTATTCAACGATGGAAACCTTCTCAATAAATATCTGGAAATGTCCCTTCATAGAAATGAGCCTTACGTGCCCAAAGATAAAAGCGATACCGCCGGAGGATTGAGCAGTGTTGTCGTAAGACAGCTCACTCTGGGAACAGAAGAAAACTTTGCACAAGCAGTTATTGCCAAGTGCATTCACTACACTTCTTATTACAAAAACGGAAAAGACATGGGTGGATGGGAAAGAAACGTGTATTCTTATATCGAAAACGGAGAAAGCCATTTTCTAGATAAAAAAAGCGGATACGGATTCCAAGGAGGTGGATATTTTGATTACTCCGACGAGCACAAACTCGAAGCAAGAACCTTGGAAGATACGATACTTTGGTATTATGACGGACTCCTTGTTGTAATGGACCGCGATATTTACACTGAAGTTTCCAGAACGGAATATGAATTATATTTCAACTGCTCTGCAAACTTCATTGACACAAGCTATACACACCATTCCGATGGTACAGTAACTGTTGTTACCGATTGCGCCGATGAATTTATATCTAATTTAATCTATAATTTTATGCCCAGCGAACACGGACCGAGTGTGAAAAAGCACAGGAATAACACTGAAAAGGAAACTATGATTTTTACCTATGGCCAAGACGGAGTATTCAGAGAATTGGAGTTTGTTACAGATTATACTTGTAAGCTCACCGTCACTGATGCTGAAGGAATGACGCTTCCTGCCAAAGCGGATATCTTTGCAGGCAATTGGAATTAAATCTCCCCAACAAAAAACGCCCGAATAACGGGCGTTTTTTGCTTTGTGTATTTGGTTATCTGTAGTTTGCGTAAACTGCGCCGAGGGATTCCATGATCTCGCGGACTTTTTTACCGTCTACCTCACGGGCGGGAACACCTGCATCGATAGCCAGAGCAGCAGCAATACCTGCGGCTTCGCCTGCGGAGCGTACGGAATGCTGAACGCGGAGAGAGGACTGAACGATAAATTCAGCGCCCAGACATCTGCCTGCAACCAGAAGGTTATCTATACCCTTAACAACGATGGAACGATAAGGAATATCGTACCAGGGACGTGCTTCGTCCTTCTCGATACCGTCAAAGGAACAGTTGTGGGCTTTGCCGTGTACGTCGATAGGATAGTTGGACTGACAGAACATATCGTCAAACTTGCGCTGTGCGAAAAGGTCGCGTGCAACCATTACGTATTCGGTAACGATCTCACGGCTTTCTCTTACGCCTACCATAGAAGCAATCTCTGCAACGTATGCGTTTTCAAAGCCGGGGAAATGCTTCTTATAGTACATAAGCTGGCGGAAGATAGCCTTTTTGCCCTTGAGCTGAGAAATAGTAAGGTCATCGGGGTTGGTTGCATCTATATTTTCAAAGAATTCGGGGCAGTTGAAGGCAAGGCCGTCTTTTCTGCCTGGAATGGTGAATACCTGCCAATATGCTTTATCCATAGGCTCAAGCTCGCCGGAAGCGATACCTGCATCAAACCAATCGGAAAGCGCCCAAGGAGTTCTTGCAACACCGCCGCCGTAAAGAGAAGTATAAGGATTGTTACGGTCGTAAGCAACTCCGCCGAGACCGGTGCGTTCTTTTTCCGCAAGCAGGAATTCGCCTGCCTTGGGGATATCGATACCGCCCAGTATGTAACGTAGAGACATAGGCTGACATATACCGGTTTCGGGGTTGCCCTTGGTATATTCTGCGCCTGCCATAACGCTCACGTCGCCGTCGCCGGTTGCATCGATAAAGATCTTACCCTTAACAAGCTGTTCGCCTGCCTTGTTAACTATCTTGACTGCGGTAACGGGACCGTTTCCGGTCCCAACGCTTGCGATATAGGTGTGGTAAAGGAGGTTTACGCCTGCTTCAACGCACAGCTCCTCAAGAGCGATGCGGAGAACAAGAGGATCGAACTTATCGCCGGATTCGTTAC
>JAZSIT010000055.1:0-19016 GCA_045533895.1 Eubacteriales bacterium | reverse complement strand
CGCCTCACAATACCGTCAATATTATTCGTATCACCCACACGCAGGATTTGGTAATATGTTTGCCGCTTGGGCGAAAGATCCGTATGCAAGAAACGGACACAGTTATGCAAACGGTGCCTCCATGCGCGTTATCCCGATCGGATATGCGTATGATTCGTTAGAGCAAACTCTCTTGCAAGCAAAAGCAAGCTGTCTTTCTACCCACAATCACCGTGAGGCAATTGTTGGAGCACAAGCGGTTGCCGCATCAATCTTTATGGCACGGAACGGTGCGGATAAAGAGCAAATTAAAGCGTATTTGGAAAAAGCGTATAAATACAAACTGTCAACGCCACTTTACACCATCAAAGAAACGCACGTGTTTGATAGCCGCACATCGTATAGTGTACCGCCTGCAATTATTGCATTCTTGGAATCGACAGATTACGAAAGCGCTAACAGAAATGCCATCTCTCTTGGTGGTGATGCAGATTCACAGGCGTGCATAGCCGGCGGTATTGCAGAAGCCTATTATAAAGAGATTCCCGAGTATATTAAGCGCTTTTGTGATGGTAGAATAGACGTATCTATAAAATCCGTTGTGAAAGAATTTAATCAAAAATATCTGATTACATAGGCATCGTTTGCAAGCATGGCGTTAAAAGTCCGGTAGATCGCAGAACCTTTTAACGCCCAATGAAGTTGCGCCACGCGCAAACGGTGAAGGAAGACTGTACACTTTGTATAAATTCCGACACACAAAAATGTGCAAAAGAGAGAAGTGCAAAATAATCACATAATCCTTATTGACAATCACGTGACCGCGTGCTATAATTGTGCCATAAGAAAGGTGTGAAAAACATGGAGAAAAAAGTATCTTTGGACGCAAAGGCGTTATACGCCGCGTTCACTGTGGTGGCGAGTCTGGTATCATCCAATTTAAGTTATTGGTTAGTGCTTTCCAAGGCGGAAAACACGGTTAATAACTTTTGGGTATACTGTCTGTTGTCACTGCTGATGGCAGTTGTGTCCCTTTTGCTTAGCTGGCTGATAATGCTGGTGTACCTCTTTTTTAAGTTCCCTGCACTTTACAGCAAAAGTGACGACAAAAATCTGTGGGCGAAAAAGACTTTAAGCTTGTTGCTCATAGGTGAACTGGCGCGGTTTATTATAAGTGTACTTACCTTCAGGCGGTATTTTGACAAAACCTCCGTGCAGATATACCAGCTTATATACGGATTTTGGCTGGACGAAGCCACTACGGGTATACTGAGCCTGATGGATATGGCGGTATACGCCGCAGTATACCTTGCACTGCTTGCAGTATTTTTGGCAGGAATATTCTTTATGTGCAAAAAGCTGTGGGCGCTGGGAAAACGCGACTACGAAAATTTATATAAAACCGAATAAAAATCTCCCCAAAAAGTCTGCGACTTTTCGGGGACCGCGACGGCAACACCAAAAACATCCGCTTTTTGAATAAAGCGGATGTTTTTATCGTTGAAAAATGCTTTTGTAGATGATATAATATAAAAAAGTAAAACGAGGTGTGTTAATATGACAAGCAACCCTATTTGCAAAAAATCCGTGTTGTTTGTGGTCGATTGGGCGTACTGCGAAAAGGGCACCGAAGATTACGGCGACGATGAAAACAATATAAGCTTATTCGGTAAATTTATAATACATATATTTGCGTTTTTTACCTAATTCATCATCGTCTTCATCGGCGCTTAAACAAAAGGCACCGTCCTGAAAGCTGATATATTCGCGAAGTTTATCGGCAAATTCGTTATACAGCTTATCAGCCATTTGGGGAGGAAGCATATCCAGCATGGTTCCGATAAGCTCACCACGGCATTTGTTTAATGATTCGACAGTATTTTGAGTTTTGACAGACATTTTGAATTACCTCGGTATTTGAAAAAGATATTTACAATAAATACAAATTGACAAAACAGGAGTTGTTTTTTATGTTACGAGCAGACGGCAGACAGCCGAACCAATTGAGAAACATAGAGATTACAGTGAATTTTACCGAAACCACCGGAGGAAGCGTTCTGATAAACTGGGGAAAGACCAGAGTTATCTGCACCGCACTTCTTGAGGAAGGCACGATGCCTTTTCTTAAAGACACGGGCAAGGGCTGGCTCACCGCAGAGTATGCGATGCTTCCCTCCTCCACCGGCGGCAGAAAAAAGAGAGAGACCTTAAAGCCCGACGGACGCAGTACCGAGATAAAGCGCCTTATCGGCAGAGCGCTGCGCCAAGCAGTAGATTTTGAAAAGCTGGGCGAAAAGACTATCTGGATAGATTGCGATGTTATTCAGGCAGACGGCGGCACACGCACCGCATCCATAACGGGCGCTTACGTTGCTTTGGCTCTGGGTATAAAAAAGTGGACAAAGCAAGGACTTTTGGCACAAAACCCCTTGGTTCATCAGGTTGCCGCAGTATCTGTGGGTATTTGCGGTGACACTCCCCTGCTGGACCTTTGCTACCGCGAGGATTCGGGCGCGGAGGTGGATATGAATCTGGTTATCGACGATACCGGCGCTTTTATTGAAATTCAAGGCACCGGCGAGGGCAGAGCCTTTACTGCGGATGAGCTTAATTCTCTCCTTACGCTGGGCAAAAAGGGTCTTGAAGAAATAATGGAAATACAAAACAAGGCTATTGGATAAATAACGAAGAAAAAATATGAATATTACGCGGTGCCGCATATACGGCACCGCATGATTTTATTCCGGAATATACTCTATGATATCCGATATATCGCAGGACAAAGACCGACAGATACGATCAAGAATATAACTGTCGTAACGCACCACCGTGTTTTTATAATACTTATTAATAACGTGGTATTGTATTCCTGTCAGTTTTGCCAATTTGTAACGACTTACCTTCAAATCCTCAAGCTTTTTATCTAACTTTAATCTTACCATACCGCATACCTCCTTAGTAATTTTATTAGAGATATACACAAATAACAATTTATCTGTTTAGATATATATTTATTAAGGTATATAATATTCTGTAAATTACCAGTATAATTATTACACAAATATTACATAAATAATTGACATAGTTTTTCAAAACAATTATAATAGTAGCAAACCGCACAGGGAGGGTGCTATATGAAAAAGTTTTTAATTATATGTCTTTGCCTTGTAACAATGCTTTCGCTTTTCTCCTGCGAAAACGGTAACGAGGATTTGTCTGATATAAGTGATATTTCCGAGGAAGTATCAAAGGACGAAGGGTACGGCCCCAGAGAGATTACGGTAAACGGAGTGAGCCTTAAAGAATTTACCATTGTTTACTGCAACAGCACCACCTTTGACAGCTATAACCATTACCGTCTGGTGGTAGATGAGATAAACGCATTTATAAAAGAATACTGCGGTTACACACTTAAAGCCGTGCCGGACACTACGGCAGAAACCGATTATGAAATACTTGTGGGCTTTACGGCAGGCAGAAAACTGAGAAACGCCTTTGACAGAGATTCTTTTGAAGCGGGACAATATTCTCTGGTAGTAAAGGGAACAAAGATAATGCTGGCGGGAAGCCATGCTAACGGCTGGCACTTTGCACTGGAACAGCTTATAAAGACGTGCAAGACAGACGAAGACGCCGACCTTACGGACTTTATGACAAGCGGTAAAAAAGATGTTGTTAAAGTGGCATGCGTAGGCGACAGTATTACCCAGGGTATTAATTCCACCAGAAATGATTATACATATCCGGCATATATACAGGAAATGCTGGGCTGGGATTACTGTGTGCTCAACGCGGGGCTGAGCGGATATTCTATATGTGATAACGACCCTTATGCATACTGCAACTGTTCCCAATATAACACCGCCCTTAAGTTTGCTCCCGACGTTGTAATTTTTGCATTGGGCACAAACGATTCCAATCCCGGTCAGGACTGGAAGGATTGGTCTGACCCCGAGAGAAAGGACCTTTTCCTTAATTCCGCCGGAGATCTGCTGGATTCCTTCTATGAAGTAAACCAAAACGCACAGATATATATTTGCTTGCCCACACCTCTTTTTGACGGCAGAGGAAACTGGGACGCACCAAACTGGAACAAAAATCTTGAGGCATATTCTCTGCCCCTTATAAAGCAGTTGGCTGAAGAATACGAGCTTCCGCAGGTAGATCTGCACACATGGGGTCTGGAAAACGACGCGGTGTTTACCGACGGATTGCACCCCAAGGACCGGACCTATAAGGATTATGCATCTGCCGTATACGACAGAATTAAAGACACAATTATTAAACCGGAGAGATAAAAAAATGGAAAAGAAAAACTTCAAAAAATATTTTTCACAGACAAAAGCTTTGCTGTTCACCGGTATCGGCGTTATTATCGCAGGTATCATAGTTTATTTGCTTAACGAATATTGGCTTCACACCTATGACCTTTATCAGGCAGCGTGGCTGATAATGGTTGCGGGCGTGGTAGTTATTATATGCCACTTCACCATCCGTATACGTGACGGCGCGGTGGACGAATATGCCGCTACCTTCCACAAGGTGCTTGAAGAAGAATTGGAAAGCTTTGTGAACGAAGCCGAAAAGAACAGAAAATTCAACCGCGTATTTGATTACACCTCCGGCGCATACGAACTGTGGGATAAGGATATAAATAATCTGGTGCTGGGAAACGACAACACTCCCCGTTGTGAGCAATACGGCGGCGGTTCGCTGACATGTACCTCAGATACTCTTTATATTGTGGCAGGTAATCTTAACCTTATAACCGGCGATATAAACACCACCCGTTTTTCTGCTCCCCTTTCCGAAATTACAGAAATTAAAGTTGTTGAAAAGAGTTACACAAAGGAAATTAAAAAGAAGACCCGCTTTGTGGAATGCTTTGTGGCAGAAGCCAACACTGACACCGCAAAGATAGCCTTTGCAATACACGCCGACGCTATGACAGACGACGCCGTAGATAAAATCAACAGAATGGCAGAAAGTAAAAGAAAGTGAAAAAACTGAAAAAAACAGTTTTGCTGCTTCTGGCGGTTATAACGGTGCTTACACCTTTTTCCGCCTATGCCGCCAAAGACATGCCTGTTTATGACACCGCAGAGCGCGCCGCCACGCGGCAGGCGACGGTATCCATGAACAAATCCTATACCGTGGAATACACCGATGCACGCCCTCTTGAAGGATACGAGGACAACGGTAATATGCTTACCGACGGAATCTACGCTCCCGTTATCGATTACAACGATACCGATTGGCTGGGAAGCGGCGGATGGGTAGGATATGAATCCGTGAGCGGAAAAGGAACCTACTCTGTTACCGTTACCCTGGATATAGGCTATGTGGCAAAAGAGATCGGTCAGGTGTTTATACGCACAATGACAGAAAAACGTCTTAACGGTCTGACGCCGTCTATGTCCGTGACCGCATCTGTTGACGGCGAAAATTATTTTTCCGTAGGCGACCTTGAAGTACAAAACGTAGAAAACAAACGCACCGAAGTGCTTATTAACCGCATACAGCTTGAAGAAACATTTTCAGCAAGATATATCAGAATAATCTTTACACAGGACGCTTCCAAGACCACCCTTACAGACGAAATATGCGTTTCCGCTTACGGAGATATAGAGCATATCGGCTCAAACGGCGGCGACAGCGAGGGAAGAATATATGATTTTTCCTCCGGCTACGCTATACCCGACGGGGTTTTGGGCGACAGAATCTCGGTGTGTCCCGGCTATGCACCCCCCACCCTTGTGGATTTTGATGAGCCGGACACCACCTTTTATATCGGCACGGGATTTGGCGAAAACGTTAAGGTTATAAACGATTTTATGGCTGTAAGCCGTCCCTACTATTCCCACTATGTAAATGATATCCGCTATATCGTAATACACAACACGGGAATGTGCGAAAGCTACTCCAACGCGCCTTATGTCCATGATTATCTTATTCATAAAACCGATGGCTCGTCTTCCTCGTGGCATTACACGGTGGATAAAAACGTTATCTACCACGGTCTTGAGGACAGCGTTGCAGGCTGGCACGCGGCAACCAACTATAATTTTTACAGTATAGGTATAGAAATTTGCCTTAACGGAGCGCCTGTCGGTCCGGGCGGCAACAACGACCCTATTGTAAAAGGTGCCGCTTATGAAAAATGGTATGCGGAGAATTTTACTCCCGCAATGGAAAACGCGGCGGTGCTTACTGCCGAGCTTTTGGTGAGATATGAGCTTACTCCGGACGACGTGCTTCAGCATGCTGACGTATATTATTTCCACGCAAAGCAGTGCCCCTATTATATGCGTCTTGATAAAAACAAGCGTCTTGTCCACGACGGCACCGGCTGGGAATATTTTATGGAGCTGGTAAACAAATACTTTTCCGCGATGACGGAGGAAGGACAGAGAACGGTAAAATATTCATATTCACCCAGTGACGACCTTCCCGATTACGTTATTGCCAAAGACGGCACGGCTTATCTGGCTACAGAAACGGTAGAAGCCGCAACCTCTTTTATTAACGGCGACGCGGACTACAACGGCGTTATTAACCAAAGAGACGCAGACCTTATTAAAGCAATTATTCTGGAAAACGACGTTCCGCGCGGATACCCCGACGCGAATACCGATGGACTTATAACACTTACTGATTATTTGCTTATATTGCGAAAAATGAAATAAACTGTCAAATGCTGTCGCAAACGCGGCAGCATTTGTATTTTTTGCACAAAAGTTATTTTGTTAACAAATTATTTATAGACATTTTCACTGTTATGTGTATAATATAATTGTAGACACACAGAACGGGAGGGGAAAACATGAAAAACAAGATATATACCGGAATAGTTGTTGCGCTGTTTGTTATACTGGCAGTCTTTTTGGTGCTTATTGCAGTGACCACGGTAAAGGAATTAACGGGAGATGAAAGTGCGGCAGAAAGCGAAATAAGCGAAAATCCTTGGGATACACCTGATTTTTCCGACCCCGAAACAAGTAAAGAAACCTCTGTGCCGGATAATTCTGTGCCGGATAACACGAATATCAGTGAGCCCGAAGTGAGCACTCCCGAAGTAAGCACCCCCGAAGTGAGTGAACCGGAAGTTTCAAAAGAGGAACTACTTGCTATATTTGAAGAAAGGGTCTCTTGGCTCAAAGAAGCGTTGAAGGATAGTTACAAAATAACTTTCGACACGGGGTATACCGTCGGTTATAGCATTACTCATTTTACCCACGATCGCTCTACTCTTGCTGAGTTGAGAGATATAAGATATATATACAAAGACGGGAATTTTGCCATTATAGACCCTTGGGAAAGTATTAGTATTGAATTAAATGACGCGGAATACGAAGATGTTTTACCATACATTGAAAGTCTGCTTAACAAAGCCGATACAGACGTGCGCCTCGTTTTTGATACGGTATACAGCGAAGACGTAGTAATTACGTACTTTGATCCTTTGATTGGTATCGATGAAAAGGCTGCAGAATTCTCTTTCAGCGGCGATTGTGAATACGACGGCAAGGATGCAACCGTAAGCGGATTTATTGTGTTCAGGGACAGTTCTGTTCAGGTGAACGCAACCTATACCTACCAAACCACAGACGAAATGACATTCGAGAACGCTATAATAGAATACTTTATTTCAAAAGCAGACACGCAAATCCAATATGATGTTCAACCTGATTACACATTTGAAAACCGAACAGAACTTAACAATTATGTTTACGAAATGCCAAAGGCTATAGGTGCCTTGCCAAAGCTTTTGAGTTATCCTCTTAACAAGCTGATAACCGTTAATATAGAAGAATCCGACAGCGAGGGAGAAAACGGAACAGAAAGTTTTAAGCTAATAGCGGTTGGCACAAATGAAGACTTTACAGCAGCTATCTCGCACTTGCGTGACGACCCCTACAGACGGATATTATATCTGGAAGACTATTTCTATGTTACCGACAACAGTTGCGACACGTACTCCAAACGCGACTTTTGGAAATATGAAAATGGCAAAAAAGTAAAAACATCTGAGGAAAGCGCCGTATCGGACAAAAATGATTACACGGTAAAAGGTTTCTTTGAGCATAGGAACTATTTCAATATGCAGAATTTGTTTTATCCCTATGACGACAGTACCACAGCCGGATTAGGTACTGCTCTTAGATATATGGCAAGATACGACGATGTGACCTATACCGATAACGGTGACGGAACCGTTACTGCAAAATTAACCTTATCTACGAGCTATATTCACGCACCGCTAATGAATTCTTCGGGTGCCGATAACTTCAAATGGCTTGAAATTCTTCACCAAGACAAGGATCTTGAGCAGGCGCTTTGCATAACCTATGACAACGAGACCGGTGTACTGGTTGGAATGACATTTGATGTGTACGCAGAGGGTGAAAACAACACTTGGTACAAGCATTCCTTTGAATTAACCGTTACCGACGCAGACGAAAGCATGCTGCCCGAAAAAGACGAATTGCTGGCAGGTAATTGGTAATAAAAAAACGGCTATGGTTTTTGGCAAGGAGGGGAAAATATGAAAAACAAGATATATACCGGAATAGTTGTTGCGCTGTTTGTTATACTGGCAGTCTTTTTGGTGCTTATTGCAGTGACCACGGTAAAGAACTTACGCGGCGACGAAAGCGGAAACGAAAGCGAAATAAGCCAAACCCTATCCGAAGTGCCGGAAATATCCCTACCCGAAGTGAGCGAAGAAACTTCCGCCCCCGGTAATACAGATACCAGTGAGCCCGAGGTAAGTGAGCCGGAGGAAAGCAAACACGAGCTTTCCAAAGAGGAAATTCTGGCTTTGCTTGAGCAGGATATTGCCAACACAAAAGCTGCACTTGAAAAAGGATATTCCTTGAATTACAACGGAAATGAAATAACCTTTTATGAAAAAGACCTTTCTATGTGTTTGAAAGTCCACGGCAATGTGTTTAACTTTGAAAACGGTAAGATCTCCATATCCGCCAAAACCGCAGACGGATATGCTACTTACGAAGTACAGCAAGTATCATATAAGGATTTTTATCCTTTTGTTGAAACGACGCTTTATGAACTGGAAACGTCTGTACGCCAGCATATTAACGTAGTATACGGCGACGGAATAAGAATGACATATTCCGACGGCGCGTATTACTTTAGCGGAGATTGCGTCTATAACGGTTACGAAGCAACCGTAAGCGGAAGAATAATACTTACCGATAATGATATGACGGTAAAATGCACATATACTTACACTGATGCAAACAACAAAATCAGACGCTCTGAATTTTCGCAAACGATAGACACCAATAAGCGCCCCGTTGCTAACGTTATTGAACCTGTGAGAAAGCAGGAATTCGCAAATATCGAGGCGCTGCACGATTATTATGAAAAAATAGACAAAGCGTTTGACAGCGTTGCAAAGCTTGCAAAATATCCTCTGAACAAAAACATAACAATAGACCAAAACTCTGTTGACAGCGAGGGAAATACCGAATATTGGATAAAAAAACTGGTCGCAGTCGGTTCCGAAACAGAATATACTGTAGCTGAAAGAACGGAATATGAAAAGCTGACCGGAGACATTTATTATTCAAAAACGTACACATATACGACAGAAAGCGGCTATGACAGACGTTGGATATATAAAGCTCACGGATATACTACTCCCGACCAAAAACCGGTGAGCAAAGACTATACTTCATCAAAAAGCGAAAGCAAGTCTTTTGCAGAGCAATTCAGGTACGCAAATCTTTTTGATGGCGACATTTATTTCCAAGATATTCAAATAGGTTCTCAATACTATACGTCAGATTTTGTCCAATTGGCAGTGAACGCATCAACCAAGTTAGAAAAGGTAGACCAAATTAGTTTTACAAAAAACACAGACGGTACCGTAACGGCAAGTATTTCCGTGGCAAGAAATTGGCTTGAGATGATTCTGTTTAACGAATTGGGAGAAGGTCCTTCCCAATGGATATCTGCTGTAAACAACGATGCCGATCTGGAGCAAAAAATGCTTCTTACCTATGACCCCGAAACGGGTATGTTGACGGCGTTGACTTTCAACTGCGAAGCAGACGGTAAAGACGGATTTTGGTACAAGCACTCCTTTGAATTAACCGTTACCGACGCAGACGAAAGCATGCTTCCCGAAAAAGAAGAATTGCTGGCAGGTAATTGGAATTAATGCAAAAGTAAAAAAACGCCCGATAAAACGGGCGTTTCTTTATCGTCAGAGTGATCTTGCTATTTGTACTCGATTATCATTCCACGGTTGTCTGCCGAGACAGTTTCGGCGCGGACAAGGCGCACCGCATTCGCGCTTTCGGGCGGAGGGCAACGGTCAGGCGAAGTGCCTTCCAGTACGCAGGTGAGGAAATACTTAAGCTCATTATAATATGCGTCCGTCGTTTCGCCGTAGGACGTAAGTTCGGGAGTAAACGCCTTCCCTTCCTCGGGATAAACGGTAAGAAGATTATCCTTGTACTCGACAGTACCGTGCTCAAAGCTTACGGTAAAGCCATAGCCAAAGGGATATCCCTTATAAGTAATATCGTCGTGAGCGTATACTACTTTATCCTCAAAGCCGTAGTTTGTACTTACGATATCGTTTGCGCTGTTGGGAAAAACGGTTTTACCCAGTGCGCTTACAAACTCAGGGTCGCCAAAGAGCCAACGGATACAGTCCGCATCGTGAATATGCTGGTCAAACAAACCGCCGCCGCCTTTTTCACGGGTGATTATCCAATCCTCCCAAGAAGGGGAATTAACGTGGTCCTGATAACCGCCGCGCCAGAAGGACGCCTTTTGACATTTGCCGTAAACGCCTTTTTCGGTTACCTCCTTAAGATAAACGTACTCTCTCCAGAAGCGGAGACAATGGCCAACCATAAGAGTTTTACCGCTTTTTTCGGAGGCTTTTATCATTCTCTCGCACTGCTCTTCGTTAAGTGCCATAGGCTTTTCGCACATACAATGTCTGCCGCTTTCAAGCACCTTTACAGCCGCCTCACAATGGAGATACGTAGGCATAATGATATCCACAGCGTCCAGTTCTTCGTTTTTCAGCATATCATCAAGGTTTGTATACTGCTTGTATGCGGAGATATTGCCCGCACTGCCCGCAAGATTGGAAAGAGTTACCTTGCTTCCGTCAAGACGGCTTTTGTCCACATCGCAAACGGCGACCACCTTTACGGGGAAGCCCTCGCTCATTAATTTTTCATATACGGCAAGATGGTAAGAGCCCATTCTGCCGACACCGCTTAATCCGATTCTGATCATATAAAAATTCCTTTTCTTACAAAACTATGAGAGCGCATCCGAAGGGCGCAAGCTTGAGAACGCCGTTCTCAAAGGATTCCACTCCGTCGCTGTTAAGCACCTTGCCGTTGCCGCAATCGTAAGTGGTAATGTTGGGGTCGAAGGAATTTATGCTGATTATTCTGCCATTTTCCGTGGTACGGGCGTAGCAAACGCTTTTTTCAATACCAAAGTCCAGTGGCTCAAAGCTTCCTTCTACCAGAATATCCGCATACTCTGAACGGATATTTATCATATTCTTATACCAGTGGAACATACTGTTTTTATCCTTCATCTGTTCCTCTGCCGCAAAGGTTTTGTAATCAGGATGGCATTTAAGCCAAGGCTTGCCTGTTGTAAAGCCGCCGTTTTCACCCTTTGTCCAAGGGAAGGGAACGCGGGCGTTATCACGGGAATAACGGATAACAGCCTGCACCGCGTCGGCAGGAGCATATCCGTCGTTAACAGCAAGACGGTAATGATTTTTAGTGGAAATATCGTCAAAATCCTCGATCTTTTCCATACGGGTGTTGGTCATACCCAGCTCCTGCCCCTGATAAATAAAGGGAATTCCGCGCAGGAAGAAGTACATATTACCAAGCATACGCTGAGCGCGCTCGCTTCTGTACGCATCGGGAATAAACTTATCTATTGAACGGGGATAATCGTGGTTTTCTATAAATACTGCGCCGTAACCGATCTTTTCCGTCTCGGTCTGGCTCATATAAAGCTTGTTGCGCCAATCTGCAAAATCCCACTCACCGGGACGCTTGCAGGTATGCCAGCCGTGACCGTATGCATAAGGCTCGGAATAAGAAAAATCGAACATAGTATCAAAGTATCCGTCCTCTGCGCCTATGTATGCACCGAGATCACCGTAAGGAACGCCTGCTGCCTCAGCAACGGTAACACACTCATAATTATCAAAGGTGTTTTTGCGAAGATCGGTAAGATACTCACCTATACCGGGATAGTTACGGGTAGGCTCAAAGCAGCCCACAAGTCCGTCTGTGTCGTCTGCAGGACGGGATGCAAGTGTGGGGTCCTTTTTGATGTGAGTGATTGCGTCTATACGGAAGCCGCCCAGACCTTTGTCCAGCCAGTAGTTGACCATATCGTAGAGCTTTTGACGCAAAACAGGGTTTTCCCAGTTAAGGTCGGGCTGTTTTTTGGAGAACAGATGCATATAGTATCTGTCGCCCCCCACGTTCTCCCACGCGGAGCCGCCGAACATTGAACGCCAGTTGTTGGGAGGACCGTCTGAGCTGTTGCGGAACCAGAAATAGTCCGCCTCCTCGCAATTGGGGTCTGCCAACGCCTTTTGGAACCACTCATGCTCATCCGAGCAATGGTTGATAACGAGGTCCATAAGCAATTTTATTCCACGCTTATTCGCCTCTTCTATAAGCTTATCCATATCCTCTTTCTTACCGAAGATAGGGTCTATATCATAATAATCGGAAATATCATATCCGCCGTCATCCATAGGAGAACGGTAAACGGGAGACAGCCACACTATCTCCACACCAAGCTCCTTAAGATAATCCAGTTTGGAAATCATGCCGTTAATATCGCCAATACCGTCGCCGTTGGAATCCATAAAGGAACGGGGATATATCTGGTACGCGACCTTCGAATGCCACCATGTTTTGTTTTTCATAATACCGCAATACTCCTTTCAGGGAAAATTATACCACACTTTTTGAAAATAAACAAACCTTTTTGATAAAAATACCTACAAAAACATTAATTTTTATTGAAAATTACAAATATTTGTGTTATTATATATTTATTATTAGTGAATAGACGTAATTACTATTCCACAAGTATATTCAGGAGGAAAAAAGAATGGCATTAACTAAAGAGCAAATGGAGCAAAAGACTGCCGAATTAAAGGCTTTCATTGAAGAACACAAGAATTCGGACGGTCCCCTTATGCCCATTATGCAGTACGCGCAGGGACTCTTCGGATACCTTTCTTTGGAAACACAGGAACTCATCGCAGATTCGCTTGATATCCCTCTTACCGAGGTATACGGCGTTGCTACGTTTTACTCCCAGTTTTCGCTTCAGCCCAAGGGCGAATATATCATAAGCGTTTGTACCGGTACCGCTTGCTACGTTAAAGGTGCGCAGGCTGTTCTGGACAAGGTTATGGAGATATTGGGCATAGGCGCAGGCGAGACTACCTCTGACGGCGTGTTCACAATACAGGATACCCGCTGTCTGGGCTGCTGCGGTCTTGCTCCCGTAATGACAATTAACAACGACGTTTACGGACGCCTTACCCCCGCAGACGTAAAAGATATTCTGGATAAATACAGATAAACGGGATATACGCCTATGAAAATAGCTGAATTGGCAAAGATAATCGGAGCAGACGTTTTGAGCTGCAAGGATAAATGTGATACAGAGGTCAATTCTGCCTGTGGAAGCGATATGATGAGCGACGTGCTGGCTTATGTTAAAAACCAAGCAGTACTGCTTACCGGATTGGTTAACCTGCAGGTAGTGCGTACCGCCAGCATGATGGATATGCGCTGTATTGTTTTTGTAAGAAACAAGGTCCCCACAGAGGAGATGCTTGAAACTGCTGAAGAAAACGGTATTGTGGTAATGACCACAAGTCTGCGCATGTACGAAGCGTGCGGTATGCTGTATAAAAACGGACTCGGCTGCAAGGAGTGATATAAAGTGGATGACAAAAGATTATCCTACTGCTTCACTGTGGACGGCGACAACTTCACCTCTGCAGGTGAGGCTTCGGTTCAGGTAAAGAAGATACTCCGTAAGATAGGCTTTGATCCCGAGACTATTCGCAGAGTTTCCATCGCGATGTATGAGGGCGAGATAAACATGGTCATTCATGCAGGCGGCGGAAAAGCGGAGGTCGTTATTGACGAAGATAAGATAGTTATCATACTTACCGACACCGGCCCCGGTATTGCAGATATTGAGCAAGCTATGCAAGAAGGGTTTTCCACTGCGCCGGACAATATTCGTTCTCTTGGCTTCGGCGCCGGAATGGGACTTCCCAATATGAAACGGTATACCGATAAAATGGAGATAAAATCCGAGCTGGGCAAAGGCACGGAAATTACCATGACGGTATACGTGTGAAAGTGAGGAAAAAATGTCTACATACAGACACTCGGTATCGCTGGATCTTGACAAATGCAAAGGCTGTACCCATTGTCTGCGCAGATGTCCCACTGAAGCGATACGCATTAGGGACGGACACGCCGTTATCAACACAGACCGTTGTATAGATTGCGGTGAATGTATACGTCTATGCCCCCACAAAGCAAAAAAAGCAATATACGACCCTATACAAAGCATTAACAACTTTAAGTATAAAATAGCGTTACCTCCCCCTACCCTATACGGTCAGTTTGATAATCTTGACGATGTGGACTGTATGCTTAAGGGTCTGTTGGATCTGGGCTTTGACGATGTGTTTGAAGTAGCCTGTGCAGCAGAATTGGTAACAGAATACACCAGAAGGTATCTTAAAAACGAAAACGTACCTCATCCGGTAATAAGCTCGGCTTGTCCGGTTATAGTAAGACTTATTTCGTTAAGATTTCCCACTCTGGCAAAAAATCTTATACCCATTATGCCGCCCGTTGAAATTGCGGGAAAGCTTGCCAGAGAGAAAGCGAAGGAAAAGCATCCCGAATTAAAGGACGAGGATATAGGCGTTGTGTTTATATCGCCCTGTACGGCAAAGGTAAGTTATGTTAAAAACGCACTTTGCGGTGAAAAGAGTAATATAGACCTGGTGGTGTCAATGAGCGATATGTATTTTGAATTGCTCAACACCATGAAAACAGAAATCGCGCCCCAGCCCCTTTCCCGCACGGGAATGATAGGGATAAACTGGGCAACCAGCGGCGGTGAATCCTCTTCTCTGCTCAACGACAGATATCTGGCGGCAGACGGAATTGAGAACGTGATAAAGGTTCTGGATGATATTGAAACGGGCTCTTACCCTTGTCTGGATTTTATTGAGCTTAACGCCTGCCCCGGCGGATGCGTTGGCGGAGTTCTGACAATGGAAAACCCCTATATCGCCAGAGTACGACTTCAGAACATTAGAAGATATCTGCCCGTAAGCCAGAACAGACCACCGAAGACTGCGGACGAAAACGCCTTTCCCGAAGAATACAGCGTCGGCGATTTCCCCGAAGTGAATCCGGTACAACAGTTTTCATCGGACAGAAAGACCGCAATACGGCTTATGTCGGAAGCAGCAAGCTTTTTTGATACTCTGCCCGAAATTGACTGCGGATATTGCGGTGCACCTAACTGCCGCGCCTTTGCGGACGATGTGGTGACCGGAAAAGCAAAACCGGAGGATTGTGTGGTTCTGGCAAAGCAGAAAAACGCGGGCAACTGAAACGGAGCGAAGAAAAATGACAGTAGAGCAGCTTATAACACAACTTGACGCACAGATACTTTCCCTGCCCGAAGGGGACAGAACGGTGCGCGGCTGTTACGCAGGCGACCTGCTTAGCTGGGTAATGGGCAAAGCGCGTTCAGGTAACGTATGGGTGACTATAATGTCAAACATAAACGTGCCTGCAGTAGCTTCCCTTGCCGATGTAAGCTGTGTTATCATAGCCGAAAATGCTGCACCCGAGGACGACGTTATCGCGGCGGCAGAGGCAAGAGGAGTAAACATACTGCTCATGCCTGACAGCGTATATAACATCTGTCTCAAACTGGGCGCACTGTTATGACCGGTTGTTCCTACGATCTGCACATTCACTCCTGCCTTTCCCCCTGCGGTGATGACGATATGACCGTTAACAACATTGCGGGAATGGCAAAGATTAAAAATCTGCGGGCGGTTGCGGTTACAGACCACAACACCTGCAAAAACGCAAGAGCCTTTGAGCAAGTCTGTGAGCATTACGGAGTGGTGGCTATACCGGGAATGGAGGTTACCACTGCGGAGGAAATTCACGTACTGGTATATTTCAGAGATGTGGATACTGCCGAAAGCTTTGAAGCGGAATTTGATAATTACCGCACGAAGATAAAAAACCGTCCGGATATTTTCGGCACCCAGCGAATACTGGACGAGGACGATAATATTACCGGCGAATATGAATATTTACTTTCCGTAGCCTGCGGTCTTTCGGTAGACCAAGTCTATGAAATGGCAGAGCGTTACGGTGCGGCTACGGTACCTGCTCATATTGACAAAGCATCAAACGGTATGCTGGGAATTCTCGGTATGATGCCGGAAACGCCAAGGTTTGCCTGCGTTGAAATAAAAGACAATACAAAAACACAAAAAATTAAAGAAAACAACCCCATTCTTGAAAACACACCCGTTATTTCCGACAGCGATGCCCATCTGCTGTGGGATATAAACGAGGCGGAAAATTATCTGCCGGTTTCTCCTCACGGCACGTCCCAAGAGGTGCGTGAACGTATTATAAGCTATTTGCGAGGCGGAAGATGAAAGAACTGTCGTTAAACATACTTGATATAGCGCAAAACTCCTTTACCGCCGGAGCTACCCTTACGCAAGTGATGCTGGAGGAAACGGAAAATAAGCTGATAATAAAAATAAAGGACGACGGATGCGGCATGAGCGAAGATACTCTAAAAAACGTATCCAACCCCTTTTATACCACCCGCACTACAAGGAAGGTGGGCTTGGGTATTCCCCTGTTCCGTCTTGCGGCGGAACAAACGGGCGGAAGCCTTTGTATTGAAAGCACCCAAGACCCTGCCTGCCACGGAACGGTAATAACCGGTGTATTTTTCAAGGACCATATAGACTTCACCCCGTTGGGTGATATTGCCTCCACAGTATGTCTGCTGGCGCAGGGATGCGGAGAAGGCGATGTGGTTTACACACACAGTATCGACGGCACGGAAAAAGCCTCTCTTGATACGCGCGTTCTGCGGGACGTGCTGCAGTGGCTCGCCCTTTCCAACCCGGAGGTACAGCTTTGGATAAGAGATTATGTGAAGCAACAATACGAAAATAATTAATTGAAAATAATATCAAATCGAAAGGATCTTTTAGCATGAAAACATTAGAAGAACTTGCCCAGATCAGAGAAAAGATGAAGGACAAGGTCGGTTTGCGTGAAGGCGTAAGCGGAATCCGCATAGTAGTCGGTATGGCTACCTGCGGTATCGCAGCAGGCGCACGACCCGTTCTTAACACACTGGTGGAGGAGGTAAACGCACAAGGAGTTTCCGCGCAAGCCACCGTTACACAGACCGGATGTATCGGCATTTGCCAGTACGAGCCGGTAGTAGAGGTTTTTGAAGCCGGCAAGGAAAAGGTCACTTACGTAAAGGTTACTCCCGATATGGCAAAGCGCATTGTTGCAGAGCATATTAAGGGCGGAAAACCCGTTACCGAATACACTATCGGAAATTATAAGATATAAAAAACGGAGGAAATGTATAAATGATTCGCGCTCACGTACTTATTTGCGCAGGTACAGGTTGTACCTCCTCCGGCAGTGCCGCAGTAAGAGAGGCACTGACCGCCGAGCTTGAAAAGCACGGTCTTACAGAGGAAATTAAAATGGTGCAGACCGGATGCTTCGGTCTGTGCGCACTGGGCCCCATAATGATAGTTTATCCCGAAGGTGTCTTCTATTCCAGAGTTACCGCAGAGGATATCCCCGAAATCGTGGAAGAACATCTGCTTAAGGGCCGTCCCGTTCAGAGACTTGTTTACAACGATCCCGTTGTTGAAGGCGGCGAAGCTGCTTCTTCTCTCAGCGAGACCGCATTCTACAAGAGCCAGATGCGTATCGCACTCCGTAACTGCGGTGTTATCGACCCCGAAAATATCGAGGAATATATCGGTCGCGACGGTTATGCGGCGCTCGGTAAGTGCCTTACCGAAATGACTCCCGACGAGGTTATTCAGCTTATTTTGGATTCCGGCTTACGCGGACGCGGCGGTGCAGGCTTCCCCACCGGTCTTAAGTGGAAATTCGCTTCCGGCAACAGAGGCAACGTACAGAAATACGTTTGCTGTAACGCTGACGAAGGCGACCCCGGCGCATTTATGGATAGATCCATACTCGAAGGCGACCCTCACGCCGTTGTCGAAGCAATGGCTATCGCAGGATACGCTATCGGCGCAGACCAAGGTTACATATACGTACGCGCAGAGTATCCTATCGCTGTTCAGAGACTTTCCACCGCTATTAAGCAGGCAAAGGAATACGGTCTGCTGGGCAAAAATATCTTCGGCACAGACTTTAACTTTGATCTTGATATCCGTCTCGGCGCAGGCGCATTCGTTTGCGGTGAAGAAACTGCTCTTATGACATCTATCGAAGGTCACCGCGGTGAGCCCAGACCCCGTCCTCCTTTCCCCGCAGTTAAGGGTCTGTTCGGCAAGCCTACCATACTCAACAACGTTGAGACCTATGCAAACATTCCCCAGATCATTATAAACGGCGCAGATTGGTTCAAGGGTATCGGTACAGAAAAATCCCACTGCACCAAGGTATTCGCGCTGGGCGGCAAGATCACCAACACCGGTCTTGTTGAAATTCCCATGGGTACTTGCCTCCGCACTATTATTGAGGAGATCGGCGGCGGTATTCCCAACGGCAAGAAGTTCAAAGCGGCACAGACCGGCGGTCCTTCCGGCGGATGTATCCCTGCTTCTCTCATTGCTCCTCCTATAAATTATACTGATATAATCGCCATCCGCTCCATGATGGGCTCCGGCGGCCTTA